>CAZLRY010000493.1:0-2542 GCA_964561675.1 uncultured Chitinophaga sp. | reverse complement strand
CCCTGGAAAAACCACTCGTTGAAAGTGACATTCTTCACTCCGACAATATGTGTATCGGAGAGTTCAATTACTTTATCCACGAAGGCAAAGGGAAAACGGTGAGGCAGTGTCTTCTCAATGTACTGCAGGTCATATACGGGGGGCTGGGAAGGATCATACACCGGGATTCCCTGTGTGTGTTTGTTTTTTTTTATATACTGTTTGATCTTCCGGGCGAAGTCCACATTGCTGCTATGGCCGGGCCGGTTGGCAATGATCCTCGCTTTGATGGGATAACCGATCAGGGCCAGGTCGCCGATCACATCCAGTAATTTATGCCGGGCCGGTTCATTGGGAAAACGGAGTTCCAGGTTATTGAGATAGCCTTCACTCTTCACTTCAATTTTATCTTTCTTAAAGATCTTTCTCAGTCTTTCCAGTTCGGTATCATCCACCGGTTTATCCACGATCACGATGGCATTGTTTACATCACCACCCTTGATCAGGTTGTGTTCCAGCAGCATTTCCAGCTCATGCAGAAAGCAGAAAGTCCGGCAGGAAGCAATATGATCTTTGAAATCACGGAGATGTTTCAATCCCGCATGCTGTGTACCCAATACGGGGGAATTAAAATCGATCAGGGTGGTTACCTGGTATTCCATGGCGGGCATGGCAACCATCTCCACTCTTTTCTCTTCATCGTAATGAAATATATTCTCATCAATACTGTACCATACTTTGGCCGCATCCTGTTCCAGGATACCGGCTTCTTCGATCAGTTCCACAAAGGGCATGGAACTGCCATCCATGATCGGCATTTCCGGTCCATTAATCTCCAGCAGACAATTGTCGATGCCCATGCCCACCAGCGCGGCGAGTACATGTTCTACGGTACTGACTTTCGCCCCATTCGATTCCAGGGTGGTGCCACGACTCACATCGGTTACCAGGTCGCAATCGGCTTTGATGACGGGCTGATTGGGCAGGTCAATACGTTTAAACTGATACCCGAAACCCGGATTAGCGGGATGCAGGGTCAGGTCGGCCATCACCCCGGTATGGAGACCGGTGCCGGAGATTTGTACAGATGATTTTAGCGTGTGCTGTTTATCAGGATTGAAACTCATGCGTGTGTTGTTAAGCGGGGCAAAGATACGATTATTGCAGGCTTTACGGAAGGGCAAACAGGACTAATAAGTATTGGTCATATCCTCATCCACACAGATGATAAAATCGGCTTTTCCCTTATTTTCCGCCAATAATGATTTTATATTTTCCTGGGAAACTACAGTAATAGTGCCGTATTTTAATTCGGGTTTTTGCTGGCGCAGATACCAGAGAATGCCCTCATAATTTTCGGAGTGATAGGAACCGTTATAATGAATGAACAGGCTGCCGGGTGTATAATATTTCAAAATGAAATGCGCCATCGTGGCATCTTTGCTGGCCTGGGCCTTGGGCAGATTATCACCGCCATGTCCGCCCATCATTTCCTTCATTTTTACATAGCCGGGCAAAGTGGCATCATAGGCCATCGGCAGTGGCGCCATCCAGGTTTTGGCGAGGGCAGGAATGGTATCCAGTACCGCAAACCCTCCTTTGGCCACCATCGATGCATACCGTCTTGGAATATTCGTGGCAGCAAAAGGAAACTTTTTTTCTTTGGCATAATTCACGAGCGGGGCATAGTCCGTCGGGTAGTTTTTCCAGAGCCGGGCCTGTGAGTCCAGTTGTTTGGCATTGATCTTTCCCTGTAGATAAAGATCCAGGGCGGCCTGGTTATCCTGTTCAAACATTTCAGCGCCAAGTACGAGCTGACGGGTCTGGTCGCAATCCCTGGTTACTTCAAGCTGCAACCAATGGGCAATGGCGTTATTATGCGTTTCACCAAAAAGGACAATATCCTTTTTAGCGATCGTCTTCAGCATTTTTTTATAGGAAACTTTTTTACCCTTGTTATTATAAATAATATAGGCGGGTTTTTGCTGCGCAGAAAGAGAAATGGCAAGCAGGGGCAACAGGAGTGCCAGGATCATTTTTTTCATACCGGGAAGGTAGGAATATTGCAGATTGCATCAAGGGATTACTCCGCCTTTTCAGTCAGCAGTTGCTTTACCAGTGCTTCAAGCTCCTTGATCCTTTTCTCCAGGTCGGGTAATTTGCGGCTTACGGCCTGACTGCGGAGTGCGGATGTATAATCATAAGCCGGAGATCCGGTTACGGCTTTTCCGGGTTCAATGGATTTACTTACGCCACTCTGCGCATTGACTTTGGCGCCATCACCCAGGTGAATATGACCAACGATACCAACTTGTCCGCCAATCATCACCCTGTTACCGATTTTGGTGCTGCCGCTGATTCCAGTCTGGGCTGCAATCACGGTACTATGACCGATCTCTACATTATGGGCTACCTGGATCAGGTTATCCAGTTTGGCCCCGCTTTTTATGATAGTAGAACCGATCGTTGCACGGTCAATCGTGGTATTTGAACCGATCTCCACATCGTCTTCAATGATCACATTGCCGATCTGGGGCACTTTCTTAAAACTGCCATCCGCCTG
>CAZLRY010000492.1:0-2545 GCA_964561675.1 uncultured Chitinophaga sp. | reverse complement strand
CTGGTAGTCTTTTTTTGATTTGATCGGCTTAATGGTCATGCTTCGTTAAATTTTTGTAGCGTCGATTTTGTCATATTGCTTATGTGTGCCAATAAAACGGATCCATACCATTTGATAAGCGTAATTAACCCGCACGTTAAACCGGTTTACAAAGTTAATGAATAGTTCCCAAATTGGGAAATCTGTGACTGGCGATCAGTACAATACTGATACTCAATAACTACCATTCCAGATTATGCCCCTTCCACAAATCATCAAAGGGACTGATCACATTCACTAACTGTTTCTTACTTACATGCAGATAACGCTCCGTGGTTTTGATATCGAAATGACCGAGCAGGTCCTTGATATACCGGATATCGGTCCCTTTATCCAGCAAATGCGTGGCAAAACTGTGCCGTAAACTATGTATCCCGACTTCTTTCAGGATACCGGCCTTTTTTTTGGCATTGGTGAAAATCTGCTGCACCGTCCGGGTCGGGTAGGCCTTGCCGGTCTGCTCCGATTCAAACAGATATTCTTTAGGTGCCGGGCGTACCATTTTCACATATTGGCGTAATATATCCAGTACTACCGGACTCAGGTTTACATACCGGTCTTTTTTGCCCTTGGCATGCCTTACATGGATCTGCATCCGTTGCCCGTCTATATCCGCTAACTTCAGATTCACCACCTCACTTACCCGTAAACCGGCACTATAAGCGGTGAATAAAATGGCCTTGTGTTTTTTGTTCTGTATGGAATTGAATAAACGGGCCAGCTCATCCTCATTGAGCAACTTGGGTAACTGCATTGGCTTTTTCGGCCGCGGAATATCCCAGAAGAACTTCTCCCTTTTTAAGACCTGCTCATAATAAAACTTCAGCGCATTGATCCGGCTATGTAACGTGTTTTCAGATAACTTCAGCTGCTCAAAACAATACTGCAGGTAATCCCGCAATAGCTGAGGCGTATAGGTTGCCGCCGGATGATCACCGATTGCGCCAAGAAATACACGTACTTCATTGATATATGTCTTAATGGTGGAGGAGCTGTAGGCTCTAAGCACCAATTCCTGTTTCAGGGCAGGCAATACAGCCTGGTTAATTGGGTGAACCTGAACAACCGGTTCAACAGATACTGTTTTTACAGGCTGAATTACAATTGGCTCATTCACCGGATCCGGAACTTCCGGTATGACAGCATTAACTGCTTTCTTTTTGTCCAGATACCGGTGCAACTCCTGCTCCTCCAACTCCACCCTTCCTTTCAATGCTAAACAAACCTTATTGTAATCATCCCGGCTCAGCGGCACATACCAGCATTTATGGGTCTGACTCCAGCGGGCACCGGCTTTACTTCTTAATAAGCCATTTAGCGTAAAAGAAACCTCATAATAAATGCCGATACATTCCCGGCCCTTATGAAAGATGGGCTTTAATTGTACTTTGTCCATTGGATAAGTTTACCGGAAACTTATCAAGGATTGTGATAATAAACAGGGGTTTTTAAACGCGATTTTCGTTTTTTTCCCGGACACACTTCGTGCACCTCAGTCACATGAACTTCTTTTTTTTCCTCCCTTTTGAACTGGCTGAAACTGGCTTCAGGAACTGAAACCACGCTGCCTGGAACAGGCACTGACAGACGAATTTCAAGGAGAGGTTACTTCTAAAATTAAGAAAAAAATGAAATGAAAAAATCAGCTTCACCCCAATAAATCAGGGATTTAACATTTAGCCGGTTTCCCGACTCACCGGTACACAAAAGGCATAAGGCAGGACTGTCCGATTTGACCGGCAAATTGATTGGCTGGGCCGACGTTCAGCGGGGGACTGATAAGGGATTGGGCTAAGACTGAGCCGGACCTTGCTCGGGGTTAAAGCGCATGGAACACTTTATCTGTACGGAAATCCCGGACAAGAATAAGGGGATGTGTACAGCAAGCGTAGGTCAACCGAAGCTCAAGCGTAGCTAAACCCCGCAGGTTCTCCCCCAAGAAACGGCCCTTTTTCACCGGAAGTTCATCGGTTACTTGCATTTTTTAAAAAATATGGTACAAAAGTCATCGCCGGATATCACAATACACCCCTAACGGGGTGACTCGTGGGATTGGGTTGACATATTGGTTTTCTACCAACAATACACCCCTTACGGGGTGAAGGGAAAGTTGCGAACCGGCCTTCGGGCAAAGGCAGGTGGCGAGTTACAGACCAACAGAGGGGCTCCTATTTCGAGCGAAGCGAGAAATCTTGTATTCCTTTTTATGTCCCTCCCTAATCCCGTCATTCCGAGCGAAGCGAGGGACCTTGTATTTGCAAGGAGGACCCGTGTATTTGCAAAGAGGACCCGTGTATTTGCAAAGAGGACCCGTGTATTTGCAAGGAGGGACCTTGAATTTGCAAATAGGGCCTTCGTAGTACCAGCCCAACAACAAGTTCAACCCCATTCGGGGTTGCAAAAACATCGGGGCACTTTACCCCGGGTTGGCACCCGGGGCTATTAAAAGTTTCAGCCCTTCGGGCTTTACAGTCTGATGGAGGAAACCTCTCTGCGCTCTCCGCGC
>CAZLRY010000491.1:0-2549 GCA_964561675.1 uncultured Chitinophaga sp. | reverse complement strand
CAGTCCGTATGAAACGGCCGGTCCGGCTTTTTCAGAGGCGAGTATACTCAGCGACATACCCACACACCAGATAGCACCACCCAGTATCCCGATCAGGTGATCCTTTAAACGTCCATTAAAATAAGCGGAAAAAGAAAGCGGGCTGCCGGCAAACGGACGCTTCATCTGTATCGTATTAAATACAAAACTGCTGACCACCACCCCAACGGCAAAAACCACCAGGGCCGTATAAGGGGTGAGCTTACCCGCTTCCGGCACTGTGAAACTGGTGACCATCGAAGCCGCCACATATTTATAAAACAACCCCATCAAGCATCCACTGACTACCGACAAAACCAATCCCTTGGTGGATACCCCACCTGCAGTACCCGCTTGCAATTTCTGATAAGCCCTTGCATTCAGCACAATGGCCAGGGCCACCAGGGCTACTCCGCCGAATATGAATAAAGGGTTTCCTAGAGGATTGTCAATATAATTAACCAGCACACCCAGCACCAAGGCAATTCCAATACCCACCGGGAAGGCCACCGACATTCCGGCAATTGCAATAGCGGCCACCAGCAGAATATTGGCTAAATTAAAAATCACGCCACCGGCAAAAGCAGAAAAAAGGTGATTACTTCCGGCTTGCCGGAAATCAGCCAGGAAAGATCTTCCCGCTTCACCGGTACTGCCCAGCGTAAATGCCAGCAATAAAGTAGTCAGTAAAATACCAATCCCATAATCCCAGTATAAAAGTTCGAACCGCCAGGACGGAGTGGTGAGTTTGGTCGTATTGGCCCAGGATCCCCAGCAAAGCATGGTGACCACACAAAGCAGCACGGCCAGGCCGTAGTTTTCTACAATAAACATATAGCAGTAGTTGATTGACGTTTATAGTATCTCTGAACGGAAAGGAACAGAAGCCTGCGCCCCCATCCGGGTTACAGAAAGCGAAGCTGCCTTCACCGCAAAGCGGATGGCCTGTTCCCAGTCCATTCCTTCAGTTATGGCCACTGTCAGCGCCCCGCTGAACGTATCACCCGCAGCCGTGGTATCCACGGCTTTGACTGCAGGCGCAGGTACCATAAATGAAGTTGACCCGTTCTTAAAATAAGCCCCCTGCTTCCCCATAGTGATGACCACATTTTCTACTCCTTTGTTCAGAAAAAAATCTGCCGACCGCGTAGCAGATTCCAGATCTGTCACGGCAATACCAGTTAGTACTTCCGCCTCTGATTCGTTGGGTGTAATCAGGAATAATCCGGTCAGCAGTTCATCGGAGAGTGCCTGGGCAGGTGCCGGATTAATCATCACTCGTCGATGATTGCCAACGGCAATTCTTTTAGCCGCTTCAATCGTCTCCAGCGGAATTTCCAGCTGCATCAGAATTATTGCTGCCTCTTTTAGTTCTTCTACACGCTCCAGGTCTGCGGGTCGTAAGGCCGCATTTGCACCGGGTGCCACCACAATACAATTTTCCCCTTCCTCATTGACCATAATCAGTGCGGTACCCGATGGATGGGTATCATCCACCAACACATACTGGGTCTGAATTCCTTCCTTTTTAAATCCCTCCACGCTTTGGGCACCGAAAATATCGTTCCCCACTTTTGCAACGAATGTAACCTCCCCTCCCAGCCTGGCAGCCGCCACCGCTTGGTTGGCTCCTTTGCCTCCGGCATTCATTAAAAACACACCACCCATAATAGTTTCACCCGGCCTGGGCAGTTTAGCGGATTTTACCACCATATCGGTGTTCGAACTGCCAACAACAAAGATGCGTTTCCCTTTCATTCTTTTTTATTGAAGTTTCAGCCAATCCAGTTTCACTTTACCTGATTTTACCAACACCCTGATCGTATTCCCGACCTGCTTAACCGGTACATTTCCCAAATCGATTTCTGTAAATCCGGTATCACTCACCATAACTTTCAGTTTCCGTTTATTCATACGAAGTTCCAGCAGCACCGGCCCATTGACCGCTGACGCCCTGATCGTGAGTTTCCGCTTGTTGCCATCCTCACTGGCGAACGTATAGTTCAGCCATTCTGATTTTTTTAATTCCACCGATTGTTCGGACCAGAATTGCTTTTCATCCTTACTGTCCAGCGCGATCTTTACCGATTCTGTTTTCCGGTAATAAGCAGACCTCGCCGTGGTATCCGTCACGAAATAGGATTGCATATATCCAGTATGCCCATAGTTCTCTGCTTCTATCTTACCTGGAATGCGGGTGAGGATCGCATTACAAACATCTTGATAAAAAATACAGTTCGTCAATTTGATATTCTCCAATAACTCATCAAATGCCCGGATGCAAATAGCCGGATCCGGTTTTGCACCACCTTTTGAATATTCAGCAATCAGATCCCAGTTGGCGGGTTTCTTAATTGAATAAGGCGTGTTCTCCGTATCCATTTTTTTCCATGGCCAGAAAGAAAAACCAATATTGTTCGCTTCAAATAACTGCGTGGTACTCCAGTAAATCGTATTGCCTTTCTCCCCGGTCTCACCCACCCAGATGGGTGTATTGAGTTCCGCCCTTTTTTGAATAAACTTTTCAATCC
>CAZLRY010000490.1:0-2549 GCA_964561675.1 uncultured Chitinophaga sp. | reverse complement strand
TTAAACACATAGCAACATAGAGTCATAGGAGACACATAGAGCACGATATAGCCTATGTGTTAAAATATCCTCGAAGCGGAAGGCGGCAGACACAAAAAAGGCCGCCTCAATTGAGACAGCCTTTTAAACTTATTTCCGAAGTTGTTTTATAACTCTACAGCACCTTCCACCAGCACCGTCACTTTGTTATTCAGTACTTCCACAAAACCACCCTGTACTTCATAGTTGGCCGCGGCTGCATTGGTTTTATCCTTCAGCACTTTCACTTTGCCGGCTTTCAGGGCACTCACCATCGGTGCGTGTTTGTCCAGCACTTCAAAGCTACCGGTGAGACCGGGCATCTGCACCCCGTACACTTCACCGCTGAACAGCTTCTTCTCTGGTGTTAATATTTCTAAATTCATAATCTCTTCAATTTTTTGACTTTCCCGCCATTGGCTAATTGACATATTGGCTAATTAGCTAATTGGTTTTGGGGGTTATCCCTGAGCAGCGCTCATCAGTTTCTTACCTTTCTCAATAGCATCATCGATGCTACCTACCAGGTTGAACGCAGCTTCCGGATACTCATCCACTTCACCGTCCATGATCATATTGAAACCACGGATGGTTTCTTCGATAGGTACGAGTACTCCTTTCAGACCGGTAAAGGCCTCTGCCACGTGGAAGGGCTGAGAAAGGAAACGTTGTACTTTACGGGCGCGGAATACGACTAATTTATCTTCATCACTCAGTTCATCCATACCGAGGATCGCGATGATATCCTGTAATTCTTTATAACGCTGCAGCATAGACTTCACGCGGTTGGCACAATCGTAGTGTGCATCACCAACGATCAGCGGAGAAAGGATCCTTGACGTAGAGTCCAGGGGATCCACCGCAGGGTAGATACCTAAGTCAGCAATTTTACGGGACAATACGGTGGTGGCATCCAGGTGGGCGAAGGTGGTTGCCGGCGCCGGGTCAGTCAAGTCATCCGCCGGTACGTATACCGCCTGTACGGAAGTGATAGAACCATTCTTGGTAGAAGTGATCCGCTCCTGCATGATACCCATTTCAGTAGCCAGTGTAGGCTGATAACCCACCGCTGAAGGCATACGACCCAGCAGGGCTGATACCTCAGAACCGGCCTGGGTGAAACGGAAGATATTATCTACGAAGAACAGGATATCACGTCCTTTACCTTGTCCGTCGCCATCCCGATAGTACTCAGCGATCGTCAGACCAGAGAGAGCCACACGGGCACGGGCTCCTGGAGGTTCGTTCATTTGTCCGAAAACGAAAGTGGCTTTGGATTCAGCCAGTTCTTTCATATCTACTTTGCTCAGATCCCATCCGCCTTCTTCCATGCTGTGTTTGAAAGCGTCGCCATATTTCATGATACCGGCTTCGATCATCTCACGCATCAGGTCATTTCCTTCACGGGTTCTTTCTCCCACACCGGCAAATACAGATAAACCGGAATAGGCTTTTGCGATATTATTAATCAGTTCCTGGATCAATACGGTTTTACCTACACCCGCACCACCAAACAGACCGATCTTACCACCCTTTGCATAAGGCTCGATCAGGTCGATTACTTTGATACCGGTAAACAGTACTTCAGTAGCGGTACTCAGGTTTTCGAAAGTGGGAGGCAGGTTGTGGATCGGGCGGCCACCTACTTTACTTACAGCGGGTAATCCGTCGATCGGGTCGCCGGTTACGTTGAACAGACGTCCTTTGATGCCTTCACCAATCGGCATGGCAATCGCAATTCCGGTGTCTACTACTTCTGTACCGCGAACGATACCTTCTGTACCGTCCATCGCGATGGTCCGTACACTATCCTCACCCAGGTGCTGCTGTACTTCAAGTACCAGCGTATCACCATTTTCTTTTTTCAGTTCCAGTGAGTTGTAGATCTCGGGAAGTTTGCCATCAAATTGCACGTCGATTACCGCGCCGATGACCTGTTTTACTTTACCTACGTTTGCCATGATTTTGTGTTTATTAGGAGTCCGGAGATTACCGGTATTTTCAGGCCGCAAAGGTAAGGGGGCGGGCTTAATCCTCCAATTTGTAAATCAAAGATTTTTAACTGTGGAAAAGGGGTTGAAAACCCCGTCTGAAAAAGGGGCTTACCGGCTGTGGAGGCCTGTTTTACTGCTTTTTACGGATAATCAGTCCAAGGGAAGTGACCACAAAGGGACCCACCTGGAGTTTTACATGTACTTCCTGAAGGTGCGGGGTCAGGTCTACCTGGAAATCCTCTGGCATTCCACCCATGGAAAAATCGGTCTCTTCGACAAAATGGCCTTCCGCCCGTAGTTCTGTGACTACCTGTTCAATATCCCGCTGCCTGAAAATCACGGTTTCATTCAGGTCCTGGGTGGCCTCATTACTTGAAATATTATACTCGGTGGTATGTACAGCCCAGCCACCAGGTTTCAGGGTTTTAAGCTGGTTTTTGAGAAATGTCAGTCCTTTTTCAATACTGCCCAGGTGTTCAAAGGAGCAACTGGACCAGTTAAAGTCAAAACCGGTAATATCGTCCGGTATCTGGTTCA
>CAZLRY010000489.1:0-2555 GCA_964561675.1 uncultured Chitinophaga sp. | reverse complement strand
CTGCTTGTTACTCATTGTTTCCGATTTTCCATTCTCCGGTTTCCATATACTGACATACCCCGTCATTCCATCCCCATTCAGGTTCTGGT
The DNA here is from genome assembly GCA_964561675.1 of uncultured Chitinophaga sp. Taxonomy (GTDB): domain Bacteria; phylum Bacteroidota; class Bacteroidia; order Chitinophagales; family Chitinophagaceae; genus JJ008. The sequence goes on along the minus strand of CAZLRY010000489.1, from coordinate 2,466 downwards.
AAATTAATCATTTCTACCTGGAAGTGGCAGCAGTCTGTTTGTTGAAATTTTTCCCTTGTCTTTGAATCTGCCAGGTGAATCCGCAGGTGGTAATTCCCTTTATACAGTTTCAGTTCAGGGAAATCAAACTGTATATCGTGATTGCCTTTTGCACGTCCAAAAGGCTGCTCTTTATCAAAGAGCCATTTATAAATTACAGGATTATCCCGGTTATTAATAATCTGGAAACTCATAGCAAGGTGCTGATAATTTTCCAACGGGTTGTGCAGTCGGAAATGAATCTGAAGCGGACTGCCATGTTTATGGAGCGTGCCTCCTTCAGAAGTACATATACTGACACTGGTAATACATGGCTTATTAGTATCTGCCGCCGTTTCAAATTTGGTACTGTTTAAAAACAGGGCTGTGTAGTTGTTTATTACAGCAGCGGTCGGTCCCGCATCCAGCAATTGACCTTTATCCAGTAAAATACTTTTATTGGTAAGCGTACTGACTGCACCCAGGTCATGACTAACAAAGAGTATGGTCCTTCCGTGAATCTTACTCACTTCCTCCATCTTCCCCAGGCATTTTTTCTGAAATTCCAGGTCGCCTACGGCCAGTACTTCATCGATCAGGAGTATTTCTGGTTCGAGGTGAGCGGCCACGGAAAAGGCTAAGCGCAGTTGCATACCGCTGCTGTAATGTTTGAGCGGAGTGTCGATAAATTTCTCAACCCCACTAAAGTCGATGATGGCGTCCAGCTGTCGGGTGATTTCCGCTTTCTTCAAACCAAGGATCGAGCCATTGAGATAAATATTTTCCCGGCCCGTTAATTCCGGATGAAAACCGGTGCCCACTTCCAGCAAACTGCCCACCCGTCCACGGATAAAGGCTTCACCGGTAGTCGGAGGAGTGATCCGGCTGATGATTTTTAAAAGCGTGCTTTTGCCGGCACCATTACGGCCAATGATGCCGACTCTTTCCCCTGGTTCAATACGCAGATCAATATCCCGGAGTGCCCAGAATTTTTCCTTTTTCGCTGCCGGCGAAAAAACTTTTTTTACCGACTGACTCAGGATATCCCGCAAAGCCACATACGGAACTGATTCATTCAGCTCATATTGCTTGCCCAGGTTTCGTATGTCAATAGCGGGTTTCATCAGGCAATATCAGCGAAGTAAGCTTCTGTTTTTCTGAAGAAATAAAGTCCGGCCAGGAAGATGATCACAGTAGTGGTTCCACCTGCAGCTACCAGCAGGAAATCCGGTGTCTGGCCGGTCAGACCACAGCGGAATAACTCAATGGCAGCATTGACCGGATTCAGTGCCAGTACATATTTTAAAACGGGTTGGGAAACGCCCTGAACCGGGTAAATAACCTGTGAACTGAAGAAAAGCACCTGCAGCAGAAAAGGGATGGTATACCGGAAATCACGGTACTTCACATTCAAAGCGGCGAGGAAGGTGCCGGTACCGAAAGCGGCCAGTAACAATAACAGCAGCCCGCTCAGATAAAAAGGCAGTGTATACCAGTGAAATGCCTGTTTGTATACCAGGCAAAAGACCAGGAAAATGAGGAACCCCATTAGAAAATCAAACAGGGACACCAGCACGGCAGCGCCGGGAATGATCAGCCGGGGAAAATAGATTTTTTTAATAATACCCGCATGCTGGATCATGCTTTCTCCGGCATGAGACACTGATGATTGAAAGAGGTTCCAGAGTATCAGCCCGGCAAGAACAAAGACCGGATAGGGCAGGGGGCTGGTATCGAATTTCAGTGTTTTTGAAAAAAGCAGCGTAAAGAGCAGCATCATGCCCAGCGGCTGCAACAGGGCCCACAAGATGCCCAGTGAGGTCTGTTTGTACTTGACTTTAATATCCCGCCAGGTGAAAAAATAAAAGAGTTCCCGGTATTGCCAGATTTCCCTGAATCCGGTACTAAAACGGCCAGGGGGTTGTATATGCGTTTGGGGTTGCTCCATGAGTTGTAAAGATACCCATTGGAGAGGAAAACCAATACAGGGATCAGTTATCGTAATTCACCGGAACCCTGTTCTCTTTAGCCTTGTTCTTATCCGATTTTTCCAGGAGCTTTTGTTCGTTCCGGTTGCCCTTCGTATCCAGTAAGGGTTCTCCAACCGGTGCTTGTCCGTCTTCCAGTTTCAGGGTAAATACTTTGTCAATATGTTTCCACTTTCCATTTTCCCATTTATAGCCTTCCTGGTCGCCATCCGGCACAAAAGTCCAGGGCAATTCAGGCTGATCCGATTCTGAGATCAGGTGGTCGACGAGGATCAGGTCCAGTTCTTCGATATAATTGACCAGTACCCGGGTGTTTTTCTTGAATTCCACAAACAACCGGTATTTCGGAGGCTTCGGTATAGAATCATCTTCAAACGTAAAAAACGGACCGCCAAAAACAGGCTCCTTTTTTTCATTAAACTGCAGTACTTCCACCCATTTCATACTGCTTTGTGCACTG
>CAZLRY010000488.1:0-2556 GCA_964561675.1 uncultured Chitinophaga sp. | reverse complement strand
TTACGATCTTTTCAACCTGATGAAGGACTATGTAGGCAGTGATGATCCCAATAAAAAAGATAATTCAAGAGGTGAACCGTTGAATACATTCCCGGTAACGAAAGTGTCGGTGCCGGTTGACCGTGACTACCTGTTAAAAACAGGGGCCGTGCAACCTGGTGACAGTATTATGCCGGAATTCCGCTTTGAATTACCCAAGCGGGCCATCATGAAAAATGACCTGATCATCCTGAATATTATCGCTGCTAATAAATGGAAACGTCCAATTTATTTTACCTCCCCGATGGGAGAACTCGGTTTCGGTCCCTTTATGCGTAAAGAGGGTATTGCCTATCGCCTGCTACCGGTTATGCCGAAAATGCCACAGATGAACTGGGTAGTGGATCAGTCCCTGCGTAGTAAAGGGCTCGGTGGTACACAGATCCGGGATATGAACATGGATACCACGTTCAGTAACCTGATGAATCATTATGAATTTGGCGGGGCCAATATCAAAGGGGTATATTTTGATGAAGAAAACCGTCGGCATATACTGAGCCTCCGGAGCATCTTTGGAGAAGCCGCAGGTACCTTGGCGGATGCAGGCAAACTGGACCAGGCCAAACAGCTGATCGACAAAGTAGAAGCCGGCATCAATACCGAAAACCTGCCTTATGCCATGGCCAGCCGTTACAATGGCCATAACCAGACTGCATTGATCTACCTGGAAGGCTGTTTTAAAGCCGGTAAAAAAGAACTGGCTGAAAAAGTAGCCGCTGAAATCAGGAAAGACCTGGAACAACAAGCACGGTATTATTCATATATCAGAGATAATAAACCTGATTTCTGGGGCTACTATGAACGCTCTGAAGCCCCGATCAATGAACGTCTGCTGTTGGTACTGAGTGATATTGAAGCCCGTTATAAGAGCGCTGCTCCCGGAAAAACGGTCAACGAACTGAATACACCCAGTATCCAGACGCCCGGTAAAACGGATACCAATAAACAGAATTAAGTAAATTCATCAGTTAAGAAAACCCTCCGGACAGGAGGGTTTTTTATTATATGAACTTACCAGGCTTTTGGTTGTTAATCCATTGATTCCTGCTTACCCGTTTTGTCGTAAATTGTACAATACATGAAAGGTTTTCATTTCACCCGTTTTGATCCGGACAAAGATGGTAAAAGCCGCTTTGAGCAGTTGCTTGACCTTTTTATGCAATTACTGACTTATACCAGCGGCGACGTGTCCGAAGCCATGCAATGGCTCAATGAACTGGATAAAAAATACCAGCTGACGGATAATGACTATGGAATGGGGGATTTCATTGAAGACCTCAAACAAAAAGGCTATATCACGGATCCTGACCAGGCCGGACAGATCAACATCACCCCGAAAACGGAACAGGGTATTCGCAAAAAAAGCCTTGAAGAAATTTTCGGCAAACTCAAGAAGACAAAACAAGGCAATCATCAGAGTTTTAAACCCGGTCAGGGGGATGAAGTAAATCCGGAAACCCGGCAGTTCCAGTTCGGCGATATGCTGGAGCAGATCGATTTCACCGAGAGTATCCGCAATGCACAGATCAATCATGGCATCGATAGTTTTTCGATGCGGGAAGATGACCTGAGTATCCGGGAAACAGATTACAAATCGCAGACCTCCACCGTACTGATGATTGATATATCACATAGCATGATTCTGTATGGCGAAGACCGGATCACCCCGGCAAAAAAAGTGGCTATGGCCCTGAGTGAACTGATCAAGACCCGTTATCCCAAGGATACACTGGATATTGTGGTATTCGGAAATGATGCCTGGCCCATAGAAGTGAAAGACCTGCCCTATCTGCAGGTAGGACCTTATCATACCAATACTGTTGCCGGCCTGGAACTGGCCATGGATATTTTAAGAAGGCGAAAAAATCCAAATAAACAGATCTTTATGATCACAGACGGTAAGCCCACTTGTCTGAAGATCGGAAAACGATATTATAAAAACAGTTTTGGCCTGGACCGGAAAGTGATCAATCGTTGCCTGAACCTGGCCGCACAATGCAAAAAACTGAAGATCCCGATTACCACATTCATGATCGCCACGGATCCGTACCTGCAGCGCTTTGTCCAGGAGTTTACCGAAATGAATCATGGGAAAGCCTTTTTTGCGTCACTGGATAAACTGGGTGCGTTTATTTTTAAGGATTTTGAAAGCGGGAAGCGGAAGACCGTTTACTGATGAAACTTATGAAAGTAAAAATTCAAAAGTAAAAAGTAAAAAACCGGTAACTAACGATTGACTTACCGGAAAATTTTGGCCGGGAAGACGGGAAGTGCGGGAAAAAAATCGGCTAAAGCCGTTTAAATACACAAGAAAAAATGGTTTTTTCTTATTTTATTTGAAAAGGTGGGGTGGTCAGGAATTTTATTTTGCCAAACGTTACATTACTGGCAAATTTCTAATCATTTAAACCTTATCGGATGTATCAATTATCTAACCATGAAAAATGGCTTTGTTCAGAAATTGTGGATTGCGCCTACCGGGTACATAAAAAATTAGGCCCTGGGCTTTTAGAAAAA
>CAZLRY010000487.1:0-2557 GCA_964561675.1 uncultured Chitinophaga sp. | reverse complement strand
ATAGGGAAAATAGTTTTCCAGCAGGATCCCCGAACTGTCTTTCGGAAAACTGAGTACATAATATCCCGGCTGAAAAGGGATATGAATAAAGTAATATGCTACCGGTAGGTTCAGGAAACGGATGGTCATGGTTTCTTTCTCCGGATTCGTGATGGAAAAAACATTTTCCTCGTACCAGAAATATTCTTTACAGGGGTAATGATGGTACATCCGTTTATGAAACCCATACTGTTTCTCTCCAACGTCAGTGATCTTGTAACCGTCAATCCGGAAACCGCTTTTGCGGTCAAATTGAGTATCGATTATTTTTTCGGTTACCACAAGACTGTCGTCCCCTGATTCATCAATAATGCCGAAATAAATACCGGAACTACCTGTTGGTTGCGTATGGCCAACGAGAAAAAACAGCAGGCAAAAAAAGATAAGCCCAGTTTGCTTCATTCATCAAGTTAAATATTTTCTTCCGCAATCATCACCGCTGAATGCGCCAATCGCCGGGGTGATGTAAACTGTCCATTTATTTCATCCTGGGCAATAGTGAAGGTATAGAGCATGCATTCCCCGCTTTGCTGCCGGCTGGCAATGGCAGCATCATAGGTACGGATAATGATGAACTCCTGGTTGCGCTCCAGTTTCCAGTCATGACTCAGTAAATGGACCTTCAGGACTTCTTCGTTCCAGCCCATATTATTGAACGCGGTCTTTACCAGCGCTTCCACTTTCTCATTTTGAGTGACGGCTACGGGCATCCTGACCGTCTTGGAAAAGGCCTTCCTGTTTAGCGCGATTTTATCCCGGAAGCCGCTCAGACCACCGGTCTGCTCGTTGAATAAGCGATAACTTTCATCAGCTTTTGCAAATACCGGTTCAGCTGGGAATAACTCATTTAGTCCTCGTGTAAAATAAAACTTGAGTAGATGATTTGCATAATCCAATGGCTTGTACTCCAGGAATTTCGACTCGTATCCTTTCCGGAAATCAATCAGGTCCTGTTCAAAGCCTTCCACTTTTTTTATAGCTTCCTTTACAAACTGGCTGACCTGCGTCTGTTCAAAGCTTAACCGGCCATTTGATTTCATGTAATTCATCGTTTCATGGTCGGGTATATAAGCGGCCTGTAAACTGCCTTTGTCGGCGGTATTTACATACATCGCTACCTGGTTCTGATAGCGGTCAATAAATGGCTGCATTCGTTCTTCCCGCAATTCATTCGGGATGATCGTGATCAGGTCGGTCATGATCCCCTGATTGACAATATGCCGGCACTTTTCTGCTTCTTCTTCAGTCAGGATATCATAAAAGCCCAGTTGCAGACCAGGCATAAAGGCATTGATCAGGCTTTCCCGCAGATCTTTTACCGATTGAATGTTGCCGGAATAGGCTTCCAGTTTCGCCCTGAATTTTTCCCTGAACTCATTGAGTTTATTTTCATACACGGATACATCAGTGGAAGGATATTTTTTCCGGAAAATGGCCAGTTCTTTTTCCTGGTACTCCGTGGAACGCTTTACCGTGTCTTCAATATTATCAGCATTGAGTTTGGTTTCGTTCAACAGATTGAAGAGTGATTCAACATCCGCCTCCAGTTTTGCATGGTCTTTTGTCAGGGACTGCTGGTTCTCCTGGTTGCTGATAGTGCCTGCATATGTTGCATAAGTGCTTTCCAGTACCGACACATCATATCCAGGTTCAATCTTTTTTATATTCTTCAGATTGATCTCCAGTTGGGCCAGTTGACTTTTATACGCCCCGGATTTACTTTGCGGATCAATGCCGGCTATTTTTTCAGCGGCTTTCTGGAAATTACGATAATACGTTAGAGCGGCGCGATTGGAGGGTTCCATGGATTTATTTTAATTGGTTAACGGTGTCTGCCGAGTGTTCTCGATAGGGCGGCCGTAATGGATTTCAACAATACATTTCCGATCTGTCGGATAAAACTGATCTTGACCTGGCTGAGAGCCCGTTTGGTCTGGGACGGGATCTCTTTTTTGGTGTTTGTATTCATGATTAACCGGTTATTTTTATACAGCCATCTTTGATTTCAATGGTGGCCCCGTCTTTTACTTCCACTTTGCCACAGGGTGTTTCAATGATACATACCCGGCCACTGCCCTGAATCGTTACGGAACTGGTCTTGCTGCCATCAAAAACCACTTCTTTTTTATTGCCATCCATCTGTACATTCAGTTTAAGAGTTTTAGAGTCCTTATTGTAATACCGGATGGTTACAGCACCAAGGGCCGCTGAAGAAAAGCTGGCGGTCAGCAGTAATGTGACAAGTATTTTTTTCATTTATTTACTTTTTAGTTAATGAATCCTGTTTTATTGATTTCTCAGCCGGACTTTCGGCCCTGTTGGTGTTGAGCATAATCAGGGTAGCCAACAGGCATACCAATACCAGAACGGGCAGTACATACCTGATCGACATAGTTTGTTTATTTTAAATTTTCGCAAGCCATTTCCTGCACGGTGAATTCCTTGAAGCGGGAGCTGCTGAATTTTCCACCCATATAATCCTGGTACAGATCGATCTTGATGATCCGGCATTTTCCAT
>CAZLRY010000486.1:0-2558 GCA_964561675.1 uncultured Chitinophaga sp. | reverse complement strand
CCATGCAATTCTATAGTACAAACAAACAATCTCCCTCCGTCTCCTTCAAGGAAGCCACCATTAAAGGGCAGGCACCGGATAAGGGATTGTATTTCCCGGAGTATATCCCTCAGCTGGAAGCGGAGTTTATAAAAAATATTGAGCAATATTCCGATACGGAGATTGCTTATCGCGTGATAGCGCCTTATGTGGGGGAGGAGATGACCGAGGAGACACTTCGCCGGATTGTAAGCGAAACAGTTAGTTTTCCGATACCGCTGGTACCGGTAACGGATTCCATTTCTTCGTTAGAACTATTTCACGGGCCAACTCTGGCCTTTAAAGATATTGGCGCGCGGTTCATGAGCCGGTGTTTGCGGGAGGCGATAGGGGGTAATGGGAGTGGCCAGGCCAATGCCGGCATCACCGTCCTCGTGGCCACTTCAGGTGATACTGGTGGTGCTGTGGCCAACGGATTCTATGGAGTGGAAGGGGTGGAGGTGGTAATTCTTTATCCGTCCGGGAAAGTGAGTCCGGTACAGGAAAAGCAACTGACTACACTTGGAGGGAATATAAAGGCACTCGAAGTGCAGGGTACATTTGATGATTGCCAGGCCATGGTTAAACAGGCTTTCATGGACCAGGAACTGACCAGTCAGCGGTTCCTGACATCAGCTAATTCGATCAATGTGGCCCGCTGGCTGCCGCAGCAATTCTATTATTTCTTTGCATATAAGCAATGGAAAGAAAAAGGTCAGCCCCCTGTTTTCAGTGTTCCCAGTGGCAATTTCGGAAATATCTGTGCCGGGATACTGGCCATGCAGTCCGGATTGCCGGTCAGTCATTTTATTGCGGCCTGTAATGTAAACGATATTGTGAGTGATTACTTGCTTACGCAGGAACTGAGACCCAAAAAAGCGGTTCCGACACTGAGTAATGCGATGGATGTGGGCAATCCCAGCAATTTTGTCCGTATCCTCGAGATTTTTGGAAACCGGTTTCCGGACTTAAAGAACCGGTTGTCTGCTTATACAATTACTGATGCGGAAACGGAAGCCACCATTAAAAGGATTTGGGAGGAAACCGGCTACCTGGCTGATCCGCACGGGGCTGTTGGTTACCTGGGGCTCGAACGGTATTTACTGGCAAATCCGGGGCTGAAAGGTATCTTCCTGGAAACGGCACATCCGGTAAAATTTCCGGAGTCGGTGGAGCGGATTACCGGCCAGCCAATCCCATTGCCTGAAGTGGTAGCTTCGATCATGCACCTGGAAAAAAAGAGTACTTTGATCGGTCCGGATTATGAAGCATTGAAATCATACCTGCTGGATTAAACATGTTTTTTACCGGTTTTTCTTCCGTTGTATCTTTGACGGCAATAATGATTTATGCAGGACATTGAGCCTTTTTATAACTGGCGGCATATTTATATCAGCGAGGATGATCCGCTTTCTCCGTTCTATGGCAGGACCTACTCCGAGTTTGAATTTTCACTGACCGTTTACAATTATTATATTCATCCGCAATGGGATGATTTTGGCAGCCGTACGCTCTACCTGAAGGTATTACTGGCCGATTATGAAGAACAGTATGTCATTCTTGAACTGATCGGGGAATGGAATGACGCGATCGAGAATGATATCATGGAACTCAAGCGGGAAGTCCTGGAGAAATTCATGGCGGAGGGTATTTATAAGTTTATCCTGATCGGTGAAAATGTGCTCAATTACCACAGTGATGGAAAGGATTACTATGAGGAGCTTTATGATGAAGTATCGGATGAGAATGGTTGGGTGGTTTGTTTAAACATGCCAGAACAGACCCAATATGACTTTAAACATGCCCGGTTGAACCGGTATGTGGAGTTGATGGAACTCGAAAACTGGCGAACCTATAAGCCGTTTCACCTGTTTAAAAAGATCGATAATGAACTGGCTGCAAGGCTGGGCAATGGCTGATCCGGGTGAATGGTTCTGATGCACTGAAAAACTTTTGCCGCTATTTGCCCTCCGGGTAGTATTTTTGCCGAAATTTTAATTACTCTCTCAAGTAATTTGCTTATGAAATGGTCTGAACTCTTTACATCTTCTGTAGGAAAAAAATGGGTAATGGCGCTGACGGGAATTTTCCTGATTCTCTTTTTAATTGTCCATGTGGGTCTGAATGCCTGTATCTGGGCCATGGATGGTGGCGAAATGTTTAACAAAGGGGCCCATTTTATGGGGTCCAATGTGGTGCCGCGTATCCTGGAAGTTGGCCTCTTTGCCGGAATCCTTTTACATATAGTACAGGGACTGATGCTCGAGTTTCAGAACCGCAGTAAAAGAAAGCAGGGTTATGCAGTAGCCATGGGAAATAAAGGCAGTAAATGGTACAGCCGCAGCATGGGCGTTCTCGGAACCCTGATCCTGCTGTTCCTGGTGGTACATATTTCTGATTTCTGGCTGCCTAACCGCTCCAACCAGGGGTTCCTCCTGGGTGAGGAAATCAATTTATACGAAAAAATGAGCGTGGTATTCCAGCAGGAGTGGGTAGTGGCACTTTATATCCTCGGATGTATTTCCCTCGCCTGGCACCTG
>CAZLRY010000485.1:0-2561 GCA_964561675.1 uncultured Chitinophaga sp. | reverse complement strand
AGCTGACCGAATTAGTATCGCCACTGATCGTGTACAAGGGATTAAGACCGAAATTGGCAATATGCCGGTGGGCAATATTATAATGCTTGCCATTCAGCAAAGGAATACCGGGTGTACTGATCAGGGTATCGAGCAAGCTGAGCGGTAGTACCGGCCCGGTATTACCCGGCCCGTAATCCTCATTCCCAACCTGGAACATCACCGGGAGTTTTCTTTTGGGTACATAAACCGTGTCTTTATAAAAAGCGGAGGCATTTTCAACAACCGCGGCCAGTTTATCACTCAGTGAGATGGCACATTTGGCAGCCATTTGTCCCCCATTTGAAAAGCCAACCAGGTATATCCGCTTGTTGTCTGTTTTAAACCGCACACCGAGGTCATTCATAACTTCCGTTAAAAACTTAATATCGTCTTTGGGTGTCTGTCCGGTACAGAAAGTCCAATCGGCATCGGGCGGTGTATTCCATTTTGTAATATTCTTGGTTTCCCCGTTATCGTTTATGCAATACCGCAGGGATGACGGAAATACTGTTATTACATTTTGTTCATCACCAACTTCTTTCCATCCGGATCGGGTATACATGTCTTCCCCGTTACCACTCGTCCCATGCAACATAAAAACAACCGGCAGCGGTGTTGTGCCCGTATAGGAGTCCGGAACATGCACATAGTATTCACGACTGACGCCTTCCACCACCAGCGTGAACCTGTTTTTACCTTTGGTAGCCGCACCGCTGCTTCCACTGCTATTGCTGTCCTCCTTCTGACAACTACTGAAAAAAAGGAGTCCTGTGAATAATAAAAGGAATAATGATTTACGGTTCATAATATTTTTTTAATGGTATGCCATAAAAGTGCAGTCAATTAAAAAAACTTCAGTAGAACCCAGGGGTGATATTTTTATTTAAGCATGAAACTCCGCAGACGAGCTACAGCAACCGTGCGACTGGATACGTCCAGTTTGAAATAAGCATTGTTAATATGCTTTTTCAGGGTATTGAGCGAGATAAATAATTCAGCCGCTATCTGCTGGTTGGTTTTTCCATCGTATAACAATTGCATCACTTCAAATTCGCGGTCACTCAGCGGTGTTACCAACTGGTGATTGATCTTGCCGGTATCAAGCCGGGGTACATGGCGGTTCAGGTCTCTGGCATGATTGGATAAAGCGATCTCGATCGTGGCAAAAAGGGTTTTGTCATTGAAGGGTTTTACAATATAGCCGTATGGATTGGTCTGTTTGGCCCGTTCAAGTGTGTCTTTATCGGAATAGGAAGTGAGGAATACAAACGGGATATTGTTATGCTGGTTAATATACCGGGCCACTTCAATACCGTCCCGGTCATTTTCCAGGTTGATGTCCAGGATCGCCAGGTCAGGAGGATTCCGCTTCAGTTGGAAAAGGGCTTCCTCCGGATCATAGGCTATCGCGGATACCTCATAGTCATTATTATTCAGGTACATGCCAATGTTTTTGGCAATCAGCGGTTCATCCTCCACGATTAGTACACGGATTCCGGACATCAGCCAATAGTTTTAAATTTTGAAATAATAATACGGACATCCGTGCCCTGGCTGCCATCAATATTTATCCGGGCTTTCATCTTCTGGGCAAAGGCTTTGATGATTTCATAACCAAATGAAGTTACCGTATCCGGACTGAATCCCTCCGGCAATCCTCTCCCGTTATCTTTCACCTGTAGCAGCAGTTCATTGTCGGATCGTTTCATGGTTACCCGGATATCACCTTCTTCCCGACCGGTAAACGCATATTTCAGCGAATTACTGATCAGTTCATTCAGGATCATCCCCAGCGGAATGGCTGTATCCGTATGCAGATTGAGCTCTTCAATGCTGGTATGCAGCCTGATCTTGTCACGCCGGATATTATAAGTCTGGAATAAATGATTGCTCAGCATCCGGATATACTCATTCATATTTACACTGTTCACCGAATGACCCTGGTAAAGGTTTTGGTGTATAAAGGCCATACTCTGTACCCGTTGAATGCCTTCTTTGATAATCGCCGTTGCCTGATCATCCTGTAAGGTCTGAGATTGGAGGTCGAGCATGCTGCTGATAACCTGGAGGTTGTTTTTTACCCGGTGATGAATCTCTTTATTCAGGACTTCCAGTTCTCCTGATTGTTTGCGGATGATGGCATTTTTACGGAGCTGCCTGCGGTATTGAATAAAAATTACGGCGCCTGACAAAGCCAGGCCGGCAATCCCCATCCACAGCATCCACTTACTGTTTCTTTCCTCATTCAGGTGTTCCTGTTTGAGCTCATTTTCCCGGCTTAATGAAAGACGCAGCTCCTTTTCCCGTTGTAATTGATCGTTCCGCAGCGCGCTTTCCCTTTCTTTAATGGCCGTCAAAAGCCGCTGTTGATCCAGGGACGAATCGATTAACAGGTTTTGCCGTATCAGGGCCATCCGCAGTAAGGTCTCATTGCGCAGTTTATCGGCTTTCAGGTTGTTTTCCCGGTTCAAAAATTCAATTTCCTTGGCACTCATATCCGCTTCCGCGGTATTCTTGATCTCCGCACTGATGCGTTCCAT
>CAZLRY010000484.1:0-2571 GCA_964561675.1 uncultured Chitinophaga sp. | reverse complement strand
AAAAGGCGGAAGCCCTGTTTAATCAGTATGTGGCTAAACTCGAATCCTGCGGCACACTGCAGGACCGCCAGGTAGCACAGACCAAAAACCTGATCACCCTCAGCTATTCTGCCAGGGTGAATAACCGGGCGAAAGAAGTCAGTCTGAAATTAATGGACCTCGGTGAAGGGTATGTGATCACGGTAAATGTGACGGATAAATATGCAAAACTAAATTGACTGGTCAATTAATCTGAAATAAACATTACGATGAAAGGGATACTTTTTTTCTTTACGATGCTCTGCTGCTGTTCCATTTCCCAGGCACAGGATTCATTAGGCGTGTATGTCCGGGTAAAACCGGAAGCGGTGATTTTTGATGATTATAAACTGGAGCATGATCCCAATTACAGGAAAGCTATGGCGCAACGGGGGAAACCGTACGCGTCTGCCGCGGTCCGTATTTCCGAACAGATGAACAGCTTTTTGAAAGGGTATCCGCAGAAATTCGATATCGGGAACTATGATGCCCGGATGGACACCATACAAAAGTATTTGCCGGGCTATCATGCGTTTATTGTTGCTTCCTGGAATAAAAAATGCAGTGATTATTCCTCCATACCTGAAAACACACCCCTGATATTGGTGGAGATTCCGCTTGAGTACAATGATTTTTACCCGTTTGAACTGCAGCCTTATCCACGCAGATTCTTTATTCTGCTCTCCCCGGCCTCTGTGGAAAAGCAGTCCGCGGCGGCCTATGCCACTTTTAAAGCAGCATATAAAAAACGCAAAGAACCAGTCGTCGTAAAAAAGGAACCGACTCCGCAACCTGTGGTAAAAACAACTGAACCGGTTGTAGTGGCACCTGCCCCTGTGGTTAAGCCTGCGCTGCCAAAGCCGGCAGCAACGGTTGATTACAATCCACCCACCGGCACTGCGTTTAAAGCAGATGGAAAAAATGAAGGCTATTTCCAGCATAAACGGAAAATGGACCGGTTTTATGTAACCAACATCAGAACAGCACTGGTCAATGTTAATTTTAGTAACCAGGAGTACTTCAAGAGTAAACTGGTAGGAGTTACCGGGTATTCGTATATCGACATGTCCACCTTCAGTTACATGAATGAATCCGGGTTTTATCCGCCGGGTCTCCGGACCCCGGCATTACGCGAAGCGAATGGAAAACTGGCGGCTAATTACAATTGTTATATGGTGGAGAACCTGGTAGACAATAACAATACCATGTATGACCTGCTTTGGGTGCCCTACAGCGAAAATCTCGGAATGCCAAAAGATATGCAACCTGTCAGTGAGAATGGGTTTTACCTGCTGGTCAAACCGGAAGAGTCAACCTCTACCAAACAGCCGGTCGAAACCCGTACCGTCAATATGAATGTGAAAGAGAAGGCCAAAGAGAAAAAGATATCCGGTGCCTTTATTTTATACTACGGCTCCGCTTCGAATGCTACGTATTATGCCGCTTATATCGGCTCCTTTAATCCGGATGAATACACTAAAGATGAAATGGCCGCTCAGTTGAAGGCGAAAGTGTATGCCACGCAGCCTTACCTCCGGTACGATTTTGTGGAAATGGAACGATGCATGGATGTTCGTAAACATGTAACCAAAAAAATCGGCAGTGATGCGGCCCGTAACGGCTCCTGTTCTTTCTTTTAATCTTTAATAATCATTCAAATGAAAAAAGTACTCTTTCTCTTTTGCCTGATCTGCCTGTCTGTTTCCATGCATGCCCAGCAGCCTGTTTTACAGGCCCCCTCCCTGAACCGGATGCTCGATCTGCTGACCCGCGATTCAGTCTCGTATTTCCGGGGTGAAGAAAAGTCGGACCCTATGAACGGGACCTATCATGTATCCACGCTGCCGGCCATGGGAAAATATGTCATCAATATTTCCGAAAGCCCTCAGCAGCCAATCCCCTTTTCATTTTTTATTGAAGTACCCGTTTCCAAAGCGGTCACTTTTGCCAAAATAAAGGCAGAATTAGTCGCCCTCACCAAAGCAAAAAAACTGAAGTATAAAATGGTGGTGAAGGAAAATTATGACGAAAGAATACTGGCGCTGGGGGATGGTGTACTTATCATTCAGATTCATGACAGCATGGGAGAGGGTGGTAATATCCGGATTGCCGTTTTCCGCGACGAAAAATATGAATAGGGAAGTGCTGCCGCACCGGCAGCTTATTTCGCATCAAAGTCCACCACTACTTTTTCCGTTTTCGGGTGACTCTGGCAGGTGAGGATATAACCTTTGGCTACTTCCTCCTCTTCCAGTCCCCAATGTACATCCATGCTCACTTCGCCTTCAAGCAGTTTGGCTTTACAGGTACAACACATGCCACCCTTACAGGCATAAGGCAGGTCCGCCCCCTGCTGCAACGCCGCATCAAGAATGGTCTGATCACTGTTAAAAGGAATGGTCACCTCAAAGCTGCGCCCATCCACCTTTACATCAATATTGCTTACGGCCCCGGCTGTATTGATCTGTGGACTGTCGACTGTGGACTGTCGACTCTTTGTGCTGTTAAACAACTCCAGGTGAATCTTATTTCCCGCAATCCCTTTCTTTTCCA
>CAZLRY010000483.1:0-2574 GCA_964561675.1 uncultured Chitinophaga sp. | reverse complement strand
TAGCGTACCCGGGGGATTGAATCAGTCTTTTGCTGATTTTACCTGGGATTGTGCCGCACAATCTGCTAACCTGACCTTGAACGGTCAGCTGACCACCGTGAATGGTGATCTGACCATCAATCATACAGATTTATACTATCTTATACTTTCATCTGCCAACAACAGTACATACACGCTAAATGTTGGTGGCAATTTGGAAGTGAATGATGATGTGTCCTTAGCCTTAGTGTCCGGGGATAATATAATTGCGACGGTAAATGTGGCGGGTGATTTTCTTTTATCCGGCGCAAGTTCATTGACAACGTATTTTGATTTTTATATATTGACCGGCGTATCCGCCACCATGAATAAAGTAGTGATGAATGTGTCAGGCAATTATCTGCAGAGTGGTGGATATATGGATATGGCCTACGGGGAATCCAATGCGGCCGCATTTAATGAATTACGGTTATCCGGTAATCTTCAGCTCAGTGGCACCGGCGTGCTGACTACGGGAACAAGTGATGCTTCCATTACAAATGGCTTGCTCATTTTTAATAAATCCGGTACACAGACCTATTCTGTGACGAATCCCAATAATATCGGTTTTGTGAATTACCAGGTGAATAGCGGCAGCACCCTGGAAATCCTTTCTGAAGTCATACTCTCCAGTCATACAACTGCGGTGTGGGCTGGTCAGTTTACGGTAAATAACGGCGGTACGCTGAATGCCGGAATTCAACGGATAACAAGTTCAAGCGGAGGAAGCACCGGAGATAATAATACATTTACGCTGCAAGCAGGTGGACGTATCATTACTGCGAATGCAGCCGGGTTACAGGTGGATGCATCCACTGGAACGATTTCAACATCCCTGGCCGCCACAACCTTTAACAGCGGAGCCGATTACGAATTTGCCGGAAACGCAACCGGAATTTTTACGACCAGTCCGACGGCAAATACCATACGTAACCTGATAGTAAATAATTCAGGTGGAACAGTCACCATGAGTCAGCCACTGTCCGTGACGGGTGCATTGCAACTCAATAATGGCATCCTGGTGAGTTCAATGACCAACCTGCTGACCATTAACGATGATGCCACAGCCACAGCTGGCAATTATTCCCCGGCCCGGTATGTGGATGGACCACTGCGTAAGATCGGGAATGACGCTTTTACATTTCCGGTGGGCAAGCTTGGTGTATATGCGCCTGCCAGTATTTCTGCTCCGGGTGCCATGAATGCAGAATACCGGGCTGAGTACTTCCGTTCAGCTCCACCAAACCGGACTAATATCACAGCGCCTGGTCTGGTGAAAGTAAGCTTGTGTGAATACTGGGATATTGAAGAAGTAGGGCCCGGAAGTCCGACCGTTGACGTTTCATTAAGCTGGAGCGGATTCAGTCCCTGTAATGCCGCAGCATATGTAACGGACCTGGCATCATTAACCGTAGCGCATTTTGACGGAGTAAACTGGAATAGTCATAGTAACAGCGGTGGATTTGGCGGAACTGCCATTCAGGGTAATGTAACCCGGAATACGGTATCCACATTCAGCATCTTTACCCTGGGTAGTACCTCGGCAATTGCGAATCCACTCAGTGTTAAGTTTTCTGCAGTTAAAGCATATACTTCAGGTAGCCTGAACATCGTGGAGTGGACCAATCAGTCCGAAGCAGGTGTTCTTGGTTATACTGTTGAAAAATCAACAGACGGAATACAGTTTACGGCCCTCAGTGAAGTAGCGGCCCGCAGTAATGCAGCTACACGTGAGGTCTACAATCAGCAGGATCTGCAACCAGGCACTAAAACCTATTACCGGATAAGAGCCACAGAACTCAGCGGAGAGGTTACGTATAGCCCGGTAGTAAAAGTGGTGCGTGGTGAATCAGGATCTGCAGGATTCAGTATCTATCCCAACCCGGTACAAGGCAAACAGTTCACGCTGCAATATAAAGGACAGACACGCGAGCCGATCCGCCTTCAATTGTTCAGCAGCAGCGGAATAGTGGTATACAGCAACAACTGGATTCATCCGGGCGGGCAGGCATCACAAACCATTGAGCTGCCTGTCAGTCTCTCCAAAGGGATGTATTATCTTCAGCTCAGCGGAGATAACCGGACCGAAAGCCGGCCGGTTGTGATTCAGTAATGTTAACAGGGAGGGGTCAGCGTAATTTATCCAGCGACTTCACCAGCTGCTCATCCTTACGTATACCGCGCAGGGCCATACTATAACTGAACAGCATGATAAACGGTAACACCGCACTTAACGCCAATACCGGTTCCATGAGTTTATTCATTTCTTTTATATAAAGAAACAGCAGCAGGGCGGTTACCACGATACCTGCCAGGGAAAGCCAGATTTGCTGATTCCTTTTTTTATAAAGAAAAATGGTAACAGCGGAAATCACCAACGATGCCCCCGTTGTAATCAATAGTAAAAAAGTACTACCTCCATCAATGCTGGCGCGAACCGGCAGCGGGTTATTCGCGCGGATCTCATCACCAATTACAAAGGGAAACATAAAACTTCCGATCGCGGCTGCAGTGGCGAGCAGGAGCCAAAGGGTTTGCTGACGCTGAATCATGGGG
>CAZLRY010000482.1:0-2581 GCA_964561675.1 uncultured Chitinophaga sp. | reverse complement strand
TCAATACCGCCGCTCATTGCTACCAATACTTTTCCTTTTTGACTCATATCTTCAGATCTTTCCGGACTTTATCCCGGAAATGAATCTGCAAATATACGCCGAAGGGACGGGTACCCGGTTTCCGAAATGGGTAAAACCTAATGTATTGGAAGCCTGAGGTTTTAGTTCATTTTCGGTAACTTCCAGTCTTTATTAATCAACTTTTTTATGAAGAAACTGCTGTTTGCTGCACTGCTCCTTGCCGGACTCAGTGCCCGCTCCCAGGATCTGGGTTATTATCTGCCTCAACAAGTCACTTATAATCAAGCCATACCCAAACCCAAAGAAGTGATCTATCATGAAGTCGGCGAATGGCATGTAACCCATGACCGCCTGGTGAATTATATGAAATCCATTGCGGTGGCTGCTCCTGACCGGGTGAAATTGGAGCAAATGGGATTTTCGTATGAGAACAGGCCACAGGTATTACTGATCATTACCTCCAAAAAGAATCATGCAAGGCTGGAGGATATTCGTCAGCAGCACGTGAAACTGACCGATCCCGCTTCATCAGCTGCATTAAATATTGCGGATATGCCCATTGTGGTATGGATCGGACATTCCATTCATGGCAATGAACCCAGCGGAGCCAATGCCAGTTTGCTGACAGCTTATTACCTGGCGGCAGCCCAGGGAAAAGAAATAGACGACTTACTGGAGAATACGGTGATCCTGCTGGATCCTTCTTTTAATCCGGATGGATTACAACGGTTTTCCACCTGGGCCAATCAGCATAAAAGCAAAAACCTCGTGAGTGATCCGAATGACAGGGAGTACAATGAAGTATGGCCTGGTGGCCGGTATAATCATTATTGGTTTGATCTCAACCGGGATTGGTTGCCGGCAGTACATCCGGAAAGTCAGAACCGCTTGAAATGGTTTCATCTTTGGAAACCTAATATTCTCACCGATCATCATGAGCAGGGTAGTAATGCGAGTTTCTTTTTTCAGCCCGGTGTTCCTTCACGTGTGAATCCGCTGACGCCGGATAAAAACCAGGAACTCACCGGCAAGCTGGGTAAGTTCCATGCCAAGAACCTGGATAAGATCGGGTCGCTTTATTTTACAAAAGAGAGTTATGATGATTTCTATTATGGCAAAGGGTCCACGTATCCGGATGTGAACGGGGCGATCGGTATTTTATTTGAACAAGGTTCTTCCCGGGGGCACTTACAGGAAACCACCAATGGATTACTCAGTTTTCCATTCACCATCCGTAACCAGTTTGTGACGGCTCTCTCCACGCTGGACGGAGCCAAGACATTACGGAATGAGTTTCTCGAATACCAGCGTGATTTTTATAAACAAGCCGCTGCCCGTGCTGCCGCTTATTCAATAAAGGGATTTGTGTTCGGCGATAAGAATGATAAAGCCAAAACATACCGCTTCATTGAAATGCTGAAACGTCACCAGATTGAAGTGAATCAGTTGCCGGATAGCTGGAAAGACGCCGAGTTTGAGAAAGGATCCGCCTACCTGGTATCCTTGAACCAGCCTCAGCACAGCCTGATCCGGGGCATCTTCGACCGTACGTTTGATTACAAGGACAGCATCTTCTATGATATTACTTCCTGGACCATGCCGTTGGCATATGGATTACCATACCGCGAAATCAGTACGCCGGTGGTACTGGGTGAAAAGCTGGAGGAAATCCCCTGGCCGTCACAAAAAGTAAATGGCGGTAAATCAGATTATGCCTATATCATGCAGTGGGAGGAATTATATGCACCGGCCGCGTTGAATGAATTGTTGCAAGCCGGTTATAATGTAAAAGTGGCCACCCGGCCTTTTGAAATCCCGGTGGGTTCTTCCACTAAAAAATTCAATCCGGGATCTCTGATTATTCCGGTACACATGCAGAGCGAAAGCAGTGAAGCGGTCTTTGCCCGTGTAAGTGCGGTAACAGAAAAGTATAAAGTACTCAGCTGGTCATTAGCATCCGGCAATTCCAGTAACGGACCTGACTTAGGTAGTGCGAAACAGGTCACCGTTTCCCGTCCTTCGATAGCGATGATCACAGGGCCTGGTGTAAATGCATTGGATGCCGGCGAGATCTGGCATTTGCTCGATCAACGGATGAATATAAAAGCCACACACCTGGAGCCTTCCCTCTTTAACCGGATTGATTTAACCCGCTACAATACATTCATCTTGGCAGCGGGTAGTTATCCGGACCTGAACAAGGACAAGCTGAAAGCCTGGGTGCAAGCCGGGGGCACGTTGATCCTTACAGAAGAAGCGGTCAGCTGGGCGGCCCAGAATGGAATTACCGATGTGAAATTTAAAAAAGCCAAGGCGCCGGTGGACAGTACTCAACGGATTCCTTATGCCGAGCGGGAACAAATTGATGGAGCCCAGCAGATTTACGGGGCCATTTTTGGCGCAGAGGCCGATCTGACTCACCCACTGGCATTTGGATATAATCAGAAAACGGTCAGTTTGTTTAAGGCCAATAAGGTGTTTATGGAGAAAAGCAAGAATCCCTATGCTACCCCTTTTATGTATGGTCCTAAATCCATGCAGAGTGGGTGGGTGAGCCGGG
>CAZLRY010000481.1:0-2587 GCA_964561675.1 uncultured Chitinophaga sp. | reverse complement strand
TTTGATTACCTGCTGAATGCCACCGAAAACCTGGACCTGTTACAGGAACGATTTATCGTTTTTGAACTGGATAATATCAAAGATCACCCGATCCTGTTCCCGGTCGTTACGATCATCATCATGGAAGTGTTTATTTCAAAGATGCGGAAACTGAAAGGTATCCGTAAGATGATCCTGATTGAGGAGGCCTGGAAGGCGATTGCCCGGGAGGGTATGGCAGAGTATATCAAGTATCTTTTTAAAACGGTCCGTAAGTTCTTTGGCGAAGCCATCGTAGTAACCCAGGAGGTAGAAGATATTATTTCCTCCCCGGTGGTGAAGCAGGCCATTATTAATAATTCTGATTGTAAGATACTTCTTGATCAGTCCAAATACCAGAACAAGTTTGACCAGATCCAGGAATTACTCGGGCTGACTGAAAAAGAAAAAGCCCAGGTGCTTTCTATCAATAAGGCCAACGATCCCGGTAAAAAATATAAAGAGGTTTTTATATCCCTCGGAGGTATGCTTTCCAAAGTTTACCGGGTGGAAGTATCTGCAGAGGAATACCTGGCCTATACAACAGAAGAAACTGAAAAATTCAAAGTAATGCAACTGGCCGAGCAATTTAACGGGAATATAGAAAAAGCGATTACTCATTATTTAAACAATAAAAACCAAGTATTATGAAGCGAATGATTTGTGTGTGTTTGTTAAGTACCCTGCTTTTCGTTGCCTGCAAAAAGAAAGAGCAATCCGGAACTGAAGTGGGTAAAACTGCAAATGCCGCGGCAAAGATGGCTGTCTGCGGCAAGGAAATATTAACTGATAAGCCCGTAAAGGCAGGGGAAACCGGTATCATATTGCCGGCGGGTACAAAACTGTGTATCACTCCGGATAACATGGAAATAAGGGTCGAATTGCCTGAAGGATATGCTTTTCTTTCTAAGGAAATATCGTTTACAGAGAAGGCACTACCGGTGTTTGCCACTTACGCCTGCTATTGCAGTGTGGTGAATAATGCCTGCCAGGTATTTTATGCGGACGGTCTTGGCTTTGGATGTCTTCAATCATCCTGTACAGGGTCCTGTACCGGAAAGTTTACCTACAAAGGCTATAGTGTTGACCGGGTGATCCATCTTGCAGGTAAGGAAGCATTTTTCAGTTTGCCGGAAGTGCAGGAAATGATCCGGGTCATCAGCAACAATGTTTCTCCGCTGGAGGCCTATGGTAAATTTTCTGTACTGGGTGTATCATTCTATCTGGTACAGCAGGAGAAGGTTTTTCTTGAAAAAGCAAGTTGTGACTGTGAAGGTACCCAGGCCTGCATGTTAAAGGTGATTAATCTCCCGCCAAGAACGGGTGAACCAGCAGCTAAGAAAATATATTTCTGTGAAGGTGGTTGCAATGGCTGCGAACTGACCATCAATTAAAGAAGATCTTTTTCATGTCCATTCCTGGTTGCGGCTATACAGGATCGTCCTCCCGAAATTTCGGGAGGACACCTGTATCCATAAAAATTAGTGTATGAAAAAATTAATGATAACGCTGGCGATACTTCTGAGTGTGCATTGCCAGGCCCAGTTTCCGATAGCCGAGATTATCAAAGCCGGTATCAAAAAAGTGATTGTGGCGGTTGACCTGAAGATCCAGAAACTCCAGAATAAAACGATCTGGCTGCAGAATGCCCAAAAAACCTTGGAGAATGTTTTATCCAAAACGAAGTTAACAGAGATCAGCGGTTGGGTGGAAAAGCAGCGAAAACTCTATGATGAGTATTTCCAGGAACTAAAGAAGGTAAAAAATGCGCTTAGTTATTATCACCGGATCAAAGATATAATTGAAGACCAGGTGGCCATGGTAAAGGAATACAAGGCAGCCTGGGCCCTGTTCCGGCAGGACCGGAATTTCTCGGCCGCAGAACTGGAGTATATGAGCGAGGTCTATACCGGAATGCTGGGAGAAAGTGTCAAGGCTATTGACCAGTTGCTCCTTGTTGTGAATGCCTTTACCACCCAGATGACTGATGCGGCAAGGATGGAAATTATCAATACAGCCGCTGATGAAATGGAAAAGGGGTTCATGGACCTGAAAGAGTTTAACAACCAGAATAAACTTATCAGTCTTCAGCGGGCATCTGCGAGAGGTGAGATCGAATATATTAAAAAATTATACGGATTAACCCCCAACCCCTAAAGGGGGGGTAAAATACATTATTATGAAAAAGTTACTGATACTGCTGACACTGGTTATTCACAGCACCTGTTTTTCACAATCACAGGAAGCCAAGCAACTCCTTCTGAATGTAGAAAAACTGGCTCAGCTAAAACTCATGCTCTCGCATATGAAGACAGGTTACCAGATTCTGGAGAAGGGCTATACCTCAATCAAAAATATTTCTCAGGGCAATTTCAACCTGCACCGGGATTTCCTGGACGGGTTGCTGCAGGTTAGTCCTGCAGTAAAGCAATACAGTAAGGTTGCGGACATTATCAGGGTTCAATTGAAACTGGTGAAAGAAAGTAAAGCTGCACTCGCAGAATTCCGGGGCACCAAACAATTTACGATAACTGAAATCGAGTACCTGGGAAATGTATATGCCAACCTG
>CAZLRY010000480.1:0-2588 GCA_964561675.1 uncultured Chitinophaga sp. | reverse complement strand
TACTGGGTGAGGAGATAGGGGGATGGCCCTGCGGGCGGCGCTAAAGAGATCAAAGGAGAAAAAGTGAGAAAAGAGAGCGTGATTTGGTTAACCTCTGAAACCTTTTAAACCTTTTAAACCTATTCAACCTTTTAAGCTCCTCGAACCTCCAACCTCCAACCTCCAACTACCCCTGCTTCTCGGCCTGCACCAATCTTTCCAATACATAGTAAGTTATCGGGCAGAAACTGGAGTTCTTCAAGGTCAGCGGCTGACGTTTGAATATCACATCCTCATCTGTATAAGGAAACCGCCGGCAATCTGACGGACGGTCTTCGTAAATAGAACAGTAGTTGTCGGCTCCCAGGAACGGACAGGGACTGGTATTGGCCACATAATCCCCGTCTTCATCCACTTTGAGGTAGGTTTCTATAAAATCGCTTTCCCGCATCCGGAGCAATTTGCTGAGCCGTTTAATATCGGGGGTTTTGAACCTTGGGGAAAAGTTTTTACAGCAGTTGGCACATTGCAGGCAGTCTACTTTACTGAATGCCTCCTCATGATAATCGGGCAATTGCCGCAAAACCGTGTTCTTGCTGGCCCGCTGGAGGTAGTTCTTATAGATTTTCTGCCGCTCTTTCGATTTCTTTTCCCAGTTTTTTAAAAGGTCACCTGTCATACCACAAAGAACGGTATTTCACGGCTTATCCCCAGCTTCCACAAAACAGCATTTTTCTGCCCCCTCATCCGTAACTTTGCCCGGCAAAAAAGTCGTACCGTCACCTCCGGCCAAATGTATCAGTTTTACCACCCGTATCCCTGACCGTTTGCCCCGCAAGACTGACCCTGACTTACTTTCCGGACACCTGAATATTCCTCAATTATGAATCTGACAGCACAACAATCGAATGAGTTTACAGGAAGGCATATCGGACCCCGTGACACGGATACCCGTGCCATGCTGAAAACCATCGGCGAAGACAGCCTGGCCTCCCTGATCAACAAAACGGTCCCTCCCGGTATCCGGATGGCTAATGCCCTGAATATCCCGGCGGCCATGAGTGAACACGAGTACCTGAAGCATATCCAGGAAGTTTCCCTGAAGAATAAGTTATTCAAGACCTATATCGGACAAGGGTATTATGATACCATTACACCCTCGGTCATCCTCCGGAATATTTTTGAAAACCCGGGATGGTATACCCAGTACACCCCTTACCAGGCGGAGATCAGCCAGGGACGTCTCGAAAGTCTGCTGAATTACCAGACCATGGTCAGCGACCTGACGGCCCTGCCTATTGCCAATGCTTCTTTGCTCGATGAAGCCACCGCAGCGGCTGAAGCCATGACCATGTTCTTCAATGCCCTGAACAAACAGGACCATATTGAACGTCCGCGGTTTTTTGTGGATGCTGAACTATTTCCCCAGACCATCGATGTACTGAAAACCCGCGCTGTGCCGGTAGGCATTGAAGTGGTGACCGGTGATTATAAGACTGCAGCGATCGATGCCACTTACTTTGGTGCCATTGTACAATACCCGAATGCCAAAGGATCGGTAGAAGACTACCGTGAATTCATCAGCAAAGTACATACTGCCGGTGCCTATGTGGTGATGGCCACGGACCTGCTGGCCCTGACCCTGCTCACGCCTCCCGGCGAACTGGGAGCCGACGCAGCCGTCGGATCAGCCCAACGTTTTGGGGTTCCCCTGGGATTTGGCGGACCACATGCCGCTTTCTTTGCGACTAAAGATGAATTCAAACGCAATATGCCCGGCCGGATCATCGGGATCAGTATCGATGCACAGGGCAACCGGGCGTTACGTATGGCTTTGCAGACCCGCGAACAACATATCAAACGCGAAAAAGCCACATCGAATATCTGTACCGCACAGGCCCTCCTGGCCAATATGGCGGCCATGTATGCCGTCTATCACGGACCGGATGGTTTAAAGAATATAGCTAAACGCATCGCCCTTTATACCCAGACCGTAGCTGAAGCCATTCAGGAAAGGGGATTTGACCTGGTATCCGATGCTTTCTTTGATACGATTGTGATTAAAACAAACGATCTCGCTCTTATAAGGGAGAAAGCGGAACGCCAGCAAATCAATCTCCGCTATATCGATGCCCATCATATCGGTATCTCCATAGATGAAACCACCGATGTGACGGATCTGTTTGACCTGATCAATTGCTTCGAAAACGATAAAGACCCTGTAGCCTTTACCATTGAACAGGAAGGCGAACTGGATCATATCCCGACTGCTTTAACCCGCACGTCTCATTTCCTCACGCACCCGGTTTTCAACACGCATAAGAGTGAAAGCCAGATGATGCGGTATATCAAATACCTGGAGAACAAAGATCTTTCATTGAATACATCCATGATCTCATTGGGAAGTTGTACAATGAAACTCAACGCCGCCAGTGAAATGATGCCCCTGAGCTGGGCGCATTGGAGCAGGGTACATCCGTTCGCCCCGGCCAGTCAGACCGAAGGTTACACGTACATGGCCAATGAACTGAGCAAATATCTCTGTGAGATCACCGCCTTTGACGCCTGCAGTCTGCAACCCAACAGTGGTGCCCAGGGCGAATATGCCG
>CAZLRY010000479.1:0-2592 GCA_964561675.1 uncultured Chitinophaga sp. | reverse complement strand
GTTTGGATTTATGTTCTACGAATTTATGAAGGAGAAATACAGGAGGACGGATTGATTTATAAGTAATAAGTTATAAGTGTGCGATTCATTAATATTTAAAATCTTAAAGAATGTATATCAGAAAATTTTTCATCATGTCGATTTTGATTTATTCAGCGGTGGGTTGCGGGGATAGTGCCACACCAAAAGAAACGGCCACAGAAGTAAAGAAGGAGAATGCCACACCGGAGAGTACGGCACCAGCACCGGTACCTGATGCGGATGCGGAGAAAGCCAAGGTTGCATTTAAAGTGAATGGGGTGCAGGCCCGAACCACCAAGGGCGGGGGCAATGATAACGATGCACAACTTGGATTGCTTACTGCGATGAACAATCAGCTGGGCTTAGACCTGCAGGGCGATGATCCCGCCCGTCCGCACCGTGGCTGGCTGCACATTGTCATTAACGATTTCAAAATGGAACCAGGTTCCTATACCGTTACCGGAGGGAATATGGTGCAGTTTACCCGCTACGAAACAGCTAATGCCGGCGGATCAAAAGATTATGTGGCAAGCAGGGAACCCATTGATAAAGGAACAGACATGACCATTCAGTTTACCAGTGTGGTGAAAAATGAAGCAGCGGAGTTTGGGGAAGAGTGGGTGGTCAGCGGAACCTTTTCCTCGAAGATGTTGGTGAAAGAGTATTCCATGGTGAAGCGGGCATCGAATGAAAGCCTGGAAATCACGGAAGGGAAATTTGAAAATGTACCCGTAAAGATACTGGGGAAGCGTAAATAAACTTCGATCAAAAATCATAACCATTATTCCTTTTTATGAAAACATTTTTTTTATCTGTTACCCTTTGTTTGTTGTCGCCAGTCATTTTTGCCCAGCAAACCCAGACACATACCAGTACGGCAGAAAATATATCGGCGAATTCCAGTTTCCTGGATATACCCGCAATAAAAGGCAATTCATCCGTGGTGATCACGGTGGAACCCGATGCGGATACCCGTATTGCCAACCCGCATCCCCTGGGGGTTTGGTATGATGGCAGTCGCTGGGCCATTTTCAACCAGGATAAGGCCGTGATGAATGCCGGGTTGAAATTCCTGGTCAGGTGGAGTTTGCCAGGCACCAACAGCTATCATCTGAAGGCCAATAACAATAATCTGCAGGAGGGCCTGCTGTTGCTGGATCATCCGGCTTTGAACAATAATCCGGGTGCCCGTTTCTCGCTTTCCCAGTTATGGAATCCGGGAGGGGCAGGAGGAATGTATAACCTTGCTGAAGTGACGACGGAATACGAACCGGAATTAAAGCGCTGGCTGATCATGAACAACAATGGCGAAGCGATTAAGCCAGGCCTGGCATTTAATGTAATTATTCAGGCAAAAAGCATTGCCACAGTGAATAAACAGGTCTTCAACCCTGGTTCAATTAAAGGTGGAAAGCCAGTGGTCAGCCATCCGCTGAATAACCGGCAATTCCGCCTGATCTGCACGGGTTTTAGTGTGTTTGAGCCAACCAATGATGATCTGCTGGAGTCGGATGGGGCTGGCGATGAAGTATTTTTCACCTTTGATATTCTGCAGACTGAAGGCATCCGGGGCATGAAACACACGGAGTCACTGATTCCGAAAATCACAGAAACGTATCAGTTGAAAACAAACGTACATGGAGCTACCACCAAAACGTTTTTAGGTACGGCAACAAATTATATCCGGGCTGGCAGCAAATCTGCTTCGGGTGGTTTACAGCAGGGTGATCATTTTCCGGCAAACGGTCAGTTTGAAGTAAACGGACCGGTTCAGTTTAACAGAAGCAATCCGCAAAGTTTTCCGCTGGTGGTTTGGGAAGGAACGTTGCAGTCAGACAAACGGGTATTTATCAATATCAGCCCCTGGGAGTATGACGATGAAAATACCCGGCTCAATGCCATGTGGCCCGATTTTGCAAAAATGCAGATGCAGGCTTTTTTTAACGAAGATTCACTCAATCTTCCCGCTATTAATACTCCAGGCCGGTTCTTATTGAAAACAGACCTGATGCCATACAGTTCAGACATGCTGGGTACCCAGCCCTTCTGGCTGGAATACGGTCTTACAATCCGCACCCGGCGGTTTCGTACACGAAGCACCCGGGAGAAGACACCGGCCGCACAAATGCTTTGTCTTAAACTGGAAGGGATAGATGAAAAAGGTAACCCCCTTTTTGCGGAAAACAGTTTTTATGCCGGTCCGCATTCCGGTAATCTGTTCGTGATCGGTTTTCAGAATCAATTCAATAACAAGGGAAGTTACCGGTTGTATTTTAAACTGGAATTGGTGGAGTAGATGGCAGTCGGCAGTCAGCAGTCGGCAGTCAGCAGTCGGCAGCCAGCAGTCGGCAGCCGTTAGTTAGAAGTCATTAAATCAGTAACAATCAAATTTAACAGATACTATGTGGAATCAAACAGGTAAAAAGAACTGGATATTTTTTATCGGGTTGAGTTGTTTTCTTTCGGTGGAAACCGCATGCCAGTCCAACAACAAACAAAACAAGCCGAAAACGCAAGCCAATAAACCCGCTGCGGCTCCGGCTCCTAAATCCGGAGGTCCGCTGAATGCGA
>CAZLRY010000478.1:1381-2608 GCA_964561675.1 uncultured Chitinophaga sp. | reverse complement strand
TCCTGTTTTGTGTGTCCATGGCCACTGTGTCAAAGGCGCAGGATCCCAACTTTTCCCAGTTTTTCGCGTCCCCGCTTACATTGAACCCGGCACTGACCGGTAAGTTTGATGGCGACTTCCGTCTGGCGGGCAATTACCGCAATCAATGGCCTACGATCAATAATGCTTTTGTCACTAAAACCGTTTCGCTGGATTTTGGTGTGATGAAGAACCGTCTTTCCGAACTGGATCAGATGGGTGTGGGTATACTGGGGGTGACCGACCGTGCAGGTGATGGCGTGCTGACCACCAACTATGCTGGCCTTTCACTTGCTTATCACAAAGGATTGGATGAAGATGGATTTCATCAACTCGGTGCCGGTTTTCAAGGAATCTACATTAATAAAAGACTGGACGTGACCAAAGTACAGTTCGCCGATCAGCTGACTCCACTTGGTTTTACCGGCGTCACCAGTGAGATCTTCAATAACAATCAACTTAACCTGAGTTATTTTGATCTGAATGCGGGTGTTCTTTATAATGGAAGCACCAATGGCTACAATAACTTCTATATCGGTGCTTCGATGTACCATATCAACCGTCCCAAGGAAAGTTTCCAGGGTGGTAATTATATCCTAAATACCCGTACCACGATCCAGGCCGGTGGCAAGATCCCTATGGGTTCTTATAACTACCTGCATATTGCTGCCAATCACAGTATGCAGGCCAAAGCTTATAATACCGTTATTGGTGGCGCGTTCTCCTATAATGTAAATAACAATGAAGACGATCCCGTCAATGTGTATATCGGCGCCTGGTATCGTCTGAAAGACGCAGCAATCCCCTATTTTGGTCTTGAATTTAAAGGACTCCAGCTGGGATTCTCTTATGATGCGAATACTTCCGCATTAAAACCGGCTTCCAATACCCGCGGCGGTATGGAGATCTCCATGATCTATATTAAGAAACATTCCGATCCGAATGCGAAGAAACTGAATTGCCCCAGGTTCTAAGAGAACAGGTGTTGGGTGTTAGCTGTTAGGTGTTAGCCCTTCGATACGCCGATTTTTTTTTGCTTCATCCCTGTAGTACTTCTAAACGGCTACTCCCCGCATAAGGCGGGACAGGCAGGGTGACAAGAACATTTCGTCAATTAGTTGCCAAATAAAAGATAACTGAAACTCGTTTTTACGAAATCTACTCGAAAGCTGCCTTAGCCGTGAAGAAGGCTCACATCTCGGAACTTTT
>CAZLRY010000478.1:0-1281 GCA_964561675.1 uncultured Chitinophaga sp. | reverse complement strand
TAACTCGTAGCTATAAAGCTTTTAGTTCTTCATAAGAAGTGGCAAAAGATACCAGCTGAACAACGTAATCAGCACCAGCGCTACTAAATTCATCACCAGCCCGGCCTTGATCATTTGTTTCAAACGGATATGCCCACTCGCAAATACAATGGCATTGGGTGGCGTACCCATGGGCAGCATGCTGGCACAACTGGCAGCCAGGGTCATGGGGATACCCAGTAATAATGGATTCATTCCCATGGAATCGGCTAATGAACAGACGACCGGGGAAAATACAATCACCTGTGCTACATTACTCATTACTTCACTGATAAAAATGGACAGGAAGGTGACCATGAATACCAGGAAAATGCCTCCCCCGGCATACTGAGCCAGCCAGGCACCTAACTGGGTGATGAGTCCGGCTTTTTCCATGGCATCGGCCAGGGCGATTCCTCCACCGAATAATAATAAGATACCCCAGGCCAGCTCTTTGGTATCACTCCACTCCAGCAATCCGTCCGCTTTGTTATGATCGCCGTTCAGTTCCGTTTTACCCGCCGGGAAAATAAATAAGGCAAGACCACCCATAATGGCAATCATATTATCATCCAGTTTAAACATGGATTGGCTCAGGTTGATAAGGTCCTTGAATATCCACAAGAGTGCTGTCACGCTGAACACCAGTAATACTCTTTTCTCGGGACCACTGAGTTTGCCCAGCAGGGCAATTTCACCATGTATATGTTTACGGGCTGCTTCACTGGAACGGATACGGTTGGGAAAAAGGACTTTTGTAGTCAGTATATACAAGGCAAACATCAGGATCAGCGCCAGGGGTGTGCACAGGATCATCCAGTCCACAAAATCTATATTGACATTATACTTGCGTTCAAAGTAACCTACAAACTGCACGTTCGGCGGGGTACCGATAATGGTAGCGATGCCTCCGAAATTGGAAGACCAGGCAATGGCCAACATCATACTCAGGTTGAAATGCGCGTAATTACCTCCTTCCTGTTTATCACCCATTACTTTTATGACAGAGAGTGCAATCGGGAACATCATCATAGTGGTGGCCGTATTGCTCAGCCACATACTGAGAAAACCGGTAGCCAGAATGAAACCAAGAATGATCCGGTTGCCACTGGTGCCTGTTGCTTTTACAATATTCAGGGCAATCCGGCGGTGGAGGTTCCATTTCTCAATGGCCAGTCCCAGCATAAAACCGCCCATAAACAAAAAGATCACTTCATTTCCATAAGAAGCTGCGGTGGATTTCATCGTATTGATCTTTAAGAG
>CAZLRY010000477.1:0-2619 GCA_964561675.1 uncultured Chitinophaga sp. | reverse complement strand
TGTCAAATGGTCCGCTGAGCGGGACAGGATGATAATTTACTATTGCCGAGTCATTACCACAGATATCTGGCAGCGTATCCCTGAATGGAATGAAACCACTGATATTACAAACGGCGGAATCCCGGGTACTGAGTTCCGGAATTTTAAGTTTGATGATCGCGAAATCTGCATCTCCTTGTGCATTACTGAAATCACCGTCCCCGGAGTCTGAATCACCTGCGAGATAGTATTCATCTTTTACCGGGTGACGAACCAGGGCACGCATATGATCATTGCCGCTGCCGCCCCAGTGTTGCTTCCAGGCAAGACTGCCATCGGGACGAAGTTTGAGCGTGAAAAAGTCACCTTCGCCCAGGGAGGCACTGGCATCTCCGTCATCAGAGTAAGTGACGCCGCCAATGATATAGCTGCTGTCTTTATCGGTGAGGATGGTTTTCGCATATTCGGCATCGGTACCGCCGAATACTTTCTGCCAGTTCAGTTTGCCTTTCTGTGAAACATTAAGGATCCAGTAATCCTGGCTGCCTTTGGCCCCGCTTACATCGCCATCATTGGAAGTGGTATAACCAGCCATGGTTAATGAGCCATCCGCGCCTTTGGTCATACAATAGGCCACATCGTTTTGTGAGCCACCATAGATTTTACTTAGTATTTTATTGCCGGCTGCGTCAATCGCCAGCAGCCATACATCATAGTTTTTCTGACTGGGCGGGATATCGCCGTCGATGGAGTTGGTGAAGCCGGTGGCAAAAATGGTCCCGTTGATCACTTCAATATCAAAGAGTTCTTCATTCTTTGTACCACCGAAGCATTTACTCCATATTATATTGCCTGCCGCATCAATTTTCATGAGTACACCATCGGTATAAGTGCCGGAGCTGTGATTGCCGGTGATATTCCCGTCGTTAGAGGTGGATGAAGCCGCGATCAGGCAACTGCCATCTTTCAGCAGTTCAAGATGATTTCCAATATCGAGTCCGGAACCACCATAACGTCTCTGCCATTCCAGGTTACCATTTGACGAGAATTTAAGCAGCCAGATATCCTTGGTACCACCAAAACCGGCTACGACTCCGCCATCGGTCGAGTTGGTTTCGCCCAACACCAGGTAGCCACCATCTGTGGTCTGTACCAGGTCTCTTGCAGATTCATAGCCCGTCCCCCCGATTGATTTTTCCCATTCAATCTGTCCGCATTTATCCAGCTTCACCAGCCAGAGGTCCCAGTAGTCGCGATTGGGTTGGGGACTGACATCCCCGTTTCTCGAGTCTGTATATCCACCCACGATCGTACCGCCGTCGGTGGTCATTTTAATAGTAAAGGGAATATCCACATTTCCACCGCCGTATTGGGTGGCCCATTGAAGGGGTGGGATTTGTGCCAGTACCGGACTGATTAAAAGTATAAGCAGTACAGCGGACAGGAGGGCAGTGATGTTCAGTTGATGGCGTTTCATAGTCTGTAGTCCGCCTACTGATACAAGGATTGTGCTATATTTTAGTTTTCGGGGATAAGTTTCTACTCATCCTGCATGAATTTTTACTCCGCAGTTTTCCGCTGGTAGAAACGACAGGCTTTTTGTATACCACAGTCGCTGCATTTGGGATTCCGTGCCAGGCAGGTATAACGCCCATGCAGGATAAGCCAATGGTGGGCCTTGTGTATCATTGATTCAGGGAAGTTTTTAATAAGCACTTTTTCTACGGCCAACGGGGTACTGGCCGTCTGAGGAACCAACCCGATCCGTTTACTCACCCGGAATACATGGGTGTCCACGGCCATATTCGGTTGCTGGTCGATTACTGACGTAATCACGTTGGCGGTCTTGCGGCCAACTCCGGGTAATTGAACGAGTTCTTCCACCGTCATCGGAATCTCACCGCCAAATTCAGCGATGACTTTATTGGCCATCCCGATCAGGTGTTTTGTTTTATTGTTCGGGTAGGATATGCTTTTAATCAGGGGGAAGAGTTCATCAAAATCCGCTTTCGACATGGATTGTACATCCGGGTACCGGGCGAATATGGAAGGGGTGGTCAGATTCACCCGCTTGTCCGTGCATTGGGCAGAGAGGATAACGGCCACGAGCAGCTGATATGGGTTGTCGTAAAATAATTCTGTTTCCGCTTCGGGGGCGTTTTCCTGAAAATAGCCGATGATGAACTGATAACGTTGGTTACGGGTCATGGTGCAATTTACGGATAGTCGACAGTCGATGAGCCCCGTTAGGGTGAAATATCAATAGACCACAGTCGACGGTCGACAGTCCACAGAAGATTTGTCAGAAGAAATCGGAAGTATTAGTTTTTATGTGCAGTTACCGGATACGGTGAGCCCCGTTAGGGGTGAAATATCAATAGACCACAGTCGACAGACGACGGTCCACAGAAGAATTGTCAGAAGAGCGAGTGCTGTATGTTTGTCTGTACAGCAAATCCGTCCTGCGGAACCCCGTCAGGGGCGGCATATTATTAGACCACAGTCGACAGACAACGGTCCACAGAAGATTTGTCAGAAGAAACAGGCAGTGGGCAGTGGGCAGTAGGCAGTAGGCAGTTGGCAGTAGGCAGTTTGGAATTTTCTCTTATGTGTTGAGGTTTTTTCTGCTTTAAGAAAATA
>CAZLRY010000476.1:0-2627 GCA_964561675.1 uncultured Chitinophaga sp. | reverse complement strand
TTATCGTTTACCAGTGTTTTGCGGATTTCCCGGATCTGGTCTTTTACCTCGGTTTTCTCCATCCATTTTTTCTGGGGAGGTTCATACCCTATCTTGTCTTTACGCCAGGTAATTTCCTGTGGCAACAGGGGCTCAAAGGTTTTGCGCTGAATATATTTGGTCCAGCCGTTATGAATCTTCATTTCCGCTGGCAGACTGAATAAAAACTCCACCAATTCATGTGACAGAAAGGGCAGCCGTACTTCCCGGCTATGGGCCATACTGTTACGGTCTGCATAGCGGAGTAATTGCGTCATTCCCTCATTCACGCTATTGTACAGGGCCTCATTGAGGGTGTTTGTAGTATGCGGAAAAAGAAACTGGCTGCTGCGGTAACTATGATAAAAATCCCCGGTAAACTGCGGATCGGTATAATGCCTGTAATAGCCATGGAGTTTTTTCAGGCCATCTTTCACTGGTCCGCCCATTTTCCGGATATAGTATTTAAGGTCCTTCGGCGGTACCGGATTGATGCGGCTGTGCTGGAAAAAATTCTGGTAGGCCTGTACTTCTTGCTGGTAAAGCGGTTTATTCGTGCGCTGCAGTTCTTTAAAAAAGGCGCTATAAAAAGGGTGGTAACCGGCCAGTATCTCATCGGCTCCCTGTCCATCCAGCAATACGGTAACATTATTTTGTTTCGCCAGCTTTTGCACTTCATACTGCGCCAGGATACTGGCAGAGCCAAAAGGTTCTTCCTGATGATAGTAACAGTTTCCCAGTTCTTTCAGCATGGTATCCGCATCCGGTGCCACAAAATGCGGATCCACATTCAGACCGGAGAGCAGCATATTTATATAGTGGCTTTCATCTTTTTCAAACCCGGGGAAAATGGCTGAAAAAGTACTCTGCCGGATGGATTTACTTTTATTCAGGTCATCAATCACCGCCACGACGGCACTGCTGTCCAGTCCCCCGCTCAGGCTGCTGCCCACCGGTACATCACTCCGGAGACGACGGCTGACTGAAGTGTAAAAAAGTTCCCGGAATTTTTCTGTTGCTTTTTCTTCTGTAATCGCATGATCAGTAAAGTCCTTCTTAATATCCCAGTAACGTTCAGTCTTTATCGTCAGTGTCTGGGTATTAATCAGCAGGTAATGCGAATGCGGGAGGCGGGTGATACCGTTGAAAAATGTTTCACTATAATCAGAAGGGTTATCCAGGTATTTAAAAGCCATATAATTATACAGCATCCGCTGATTGATCTCCCGGGGGATACCGGCCGCCCATAAGGCTTTCATTTCACTGGCAAATGCCAGTGACTGGCCAGGGGTATAACTATAATAAAACGGTTTTTCACCAAAGCGGTCTCGGGCGGCAAACACGGTTTTCTCTTGTGCATCATACAAGGCAAAGGCAAACATTCCGTCAAACAGCTGCAGGCAATCCGGCCCCATCCAGTGATAGAGGGCCATGATCACTTCGGTATCGGTATGAGAACTGAATTGGTAACCCTGCTTTACACAGCGCTCCCGCAATTCCACATAATTATAAATTTCACCATTAAAGGTGATCGTATAGCGGTCCTGGTAATGCATCGGCTGTTTACCTGCATCACTCAGGTCAATGATAGAGAGCCTGCGGTGTGCCAGACCGGTCCGGCCGTCGGAACTGATCCATTGTCCTTCTCCGTCCGGACCGCGGTGTGCGATACGGTCTGTCATTTGTTTCAGCCGGTCAATACTGAGCGCCGATGGATTAACCGTTATCATACCAGCAATTCCACACATAGAAGTTAGTTTCGTTTGTTTTTATTCCGTTCAATGATTTCCCAGTACATGTCCACATACCGGGCAGCTGCTTTATCCGCGTCAAGGTAAGTTTCTGCATAGTGCCTGCCCTGTTTACCCAGTTCTTCTCGTCTTGTTTTATCCAGGATCAGTTCCCTGAGTTTTTCTTTGATATTGTCTTTGGTCGTATTTACAATCGGACAGGAAGCCGGTAATCCATTCGTATATACGGCCGGCATAATATAACAGAGTACCGGTTTGCCAAATGCCATGGCTTCACAACTGGCCAGTCCATGTGAGCCCAGCATCAACTGATCAATAAAAATATCACAGTGCTGTACTTTTCGCAATGCTTCCTGACGGGGAAGATTCTCCAGTAATACGAATTCGAAATCCAGTTCCTGACGCAATGCGTCCACCGCTTCTATTATATACGGGGTGCCTTTGGCAAATCGTTTAGTAGGTGCGTGAACCAGTACAGGTCTGGCGTTATTGCTCAATACAGGACTAAAAGAAGCCAGGTCCATGCGGTGCAGGGTACTGTATGTATGCGGAAAGAGATCGTTGCGAAGGTACAGGTTCATTTCCGGCGTGGTAAGCGGGTAAAACCCCACGCGGGCAAAGCGTTCCTGTACGCGGTCTGAATTTTCCTTTGACTCAATATGGGCGTATTCATATCCCTTTTCATAGATATCCTGCATGTACGGGTTCAGCGCTATTGCTTTTTCCGGGTAGCGGATATCGCTGCCGGACCATTCGATAATGCCAGGCTTTTTTAACAAGGCAGCATAACGCAGATCCAGCTGACCGGCAAAAGCGCTATCCCATATCCAGTGAACAACGTCGGCCCATCGGATCAGT
>CAZLRY010000475.1:0-2638 GCA_964561675.1 uncultured Chitinophaga sp. | reverse complement strand
TCAGATCAGCACGGGCAGAATCATATTTTGTCAGGCCATAATAAGCGGCTCCCCTGAATAAATACACACTGTCTTCTTTCAGGTTTCCGGCGATGGCCTTGTTGAGTGATTTCAATGCATCGGCGTATTTTTTATACGCATAATAGATGCGGCCTTTTACATATTCCGGGACTGCCTCCGACATTTTCATCTGATACTTATAGGTTGGCTGACTTACCGTACCGTTTTCCCACTTGCCGGAAATAATCTTTCCATTCGGATATAACATAGAGCCTTCTCTGAGTTTAAGTTCATCAATTGATGAAGAGTAGCCCATATCCTGAATGGAGCCGATAAACATGGATTGATCAGCATGCCAGATTTCAAAAATAGACCCGTCACTGTACATGGTCCTTTTAACAAAGCGGCCATCTCTCAATATCCAGGTTATAGCGGTACTATAAGTACTGTTTCCGAAAAAATCACCTTCGTAAAACAGTACTCCGTTGCGGTAAAACTTCCCTTTCCCGGAGGCCAGTCCATTAACAAAGCCGCCTTCGTATTTGTTTTTATTCGGCCAGATCTGTATACCCTGTCCATTATATAATCCATTGTACCAGGAACCTTCATAGACTATTCCATCCTTGTACACTTTTTTCCCCTGCCCCGACATTTTATCATTCGTGAAATGTCCGGTATATACATCCCCGTTTTTCCAGGTATATACACCCTGCCCTTCTATCTTATCTTCAAACCAGTTGCCGGTATAACGGTCACCGCCTTTGTAAATTTTGGTGCCGGTTCCCTGCATTTTCCCTCTTACCCATTGACCCTCATAACTGGAACTATCTTTCCAGGTTGCTTTTCCTTTACCGTTCCAGTTTCCTTCTTTCCATTCACCTTCATAGCGTTTTCCGGTTGTATACTCCCCGATCCCATAGCCATCAGCCAGTCCGTTTTTGAAATCCCCTTCATAACGATCCTTATTGCCCATCACCAGTTTACCCTTACCCTCGGGCTGACCGTTCAGATAAGTCCCTTCATATACCTGGCCATCTGCTTTCACCACATACTTGCCAATCCCGCTTCTCTTTCCTTCTTTAAACTCCCCCACATATATATCCCCGTTATTGTATACATACCGTCCTTTGCCTTGCTGCACACTGGCTACCCAGCTCCCTTCATACTCGCTGCTGTCGTTGTAAATGCGTTTGCCTTCTCCCTCAAACTTATCTTCTTTCCAATCGCCGGTATAACTCCCTCCGTCGGGCCAGGTAAATTTTCCTTTACCCGATTTCTTGCCTTTCAGCCAGCCACCATCATAATACCTGCCGTCTTTAAAAAAGTATTTCCCGGTACCCTCATAGCTGCCCACTTTCCAGTTGCCTTCATACCGGTTACTGTCTGTCATGAAATAAATGCCATACCCATCAAAATAACCATCCTTTACCTGACCCTCAAACCGTCGTCCGTCCTTCCAGGTATATAGGCCTTTCCCGTTCCAGTTGCCATTGACCCAGTCGCCTTCATAGTATTCCCCGTTTGAATAAAACATTTTACCCTTGCCGTTACAATAGCCGCCTTTGAAATTGCCTTCATATATGTTATCGTTCTTATACTTAAACTTACCAAACCCATCGGTGCAATTGCCAGAAAGACATTGGGCTTGTATGGCTGTACAGGAAAAGCCAAGGAGAAAAAGAAAGAGTATACGGAATGGCATAAAAAGTATTTTATCAAATGTAGTAAGCCGGGGCCATTTTGTCTATACCGGGAAGAGGGTATAATAGGGCCGCAGAGGAGCAGTTTGTCTGCTTCGCAGACAAAGGGTTTGGCCACGAAAGGGCACGAAAAAACACGAAAGAATACAGAGGCCCCCTAAACCCGCCTGTCCGGTAGGCAGGTCCCCCAAAGGGGGACTTCAGACTCCGATAGATTGCAAATACTTTTTATCAATGCTTTTCGTATTTGAATCCCGCAAAGCTTAAAAGACTTTTCCT
Source organism: uncultured Chitinophaga sp. (assembly GCA_964561675.1). GTDB lineage: Bacteria > Bacteroidota > Bacteroidia > Chitinophagales > Chitinophagaceae > JJ008. The sequence continues at coordinate 659 of CAZLRY010000475.1, read as the reverse complement.
TAAACGGAGTGTCTTATAAATCTTAGCGGGAATTAATACGCAAGACTAAAAGAAAGAAATGTTTAAAGTTTTTGGGTCTTCGAAGTCCCCCTTTGGGGGATTTAGGGGGCCATCCGTGTTGATCTGTGTTATCCGTGGCCTGCCTTTCTGTATTCTTTCGTGCCTTTTCGTGGCCTTTCGTGGCCAAAAAAAAGGCTGTCCTTTAGGACAGCCTCTCCATATCTTTTCGCAGCTTACACTGCATCTGCTTCCATTCTCTTCTGCACTTTCTTGCGATCGTCTTCATTGAGGATCACTTTACGCATGCGGATAAAGTTGGGCGTCACCTCGATACACTCATCCTGCTGGATATACTCCATACATTCTTCCAGTGTCATCTGTGTTTTAGGCGCGATACGGGTAGCATCATCACTTCCGCTGGCACGGTGGTTGGTCAGTTTCTTTCCTTCCGTGGCATTCACCACCAGGTCACCGGGCTTAATGTTTTCCGCAATGATCTGTCCGCAATAAACCTCTTCTCCCGGATCTACAAAGAAAGTACCACGATCCTGTAATTTATCAATGGAATAACCCGTGGTCTTATCCTGGAATTTGGAGATCAGCACCCCGTTATTTCTGCCGGGGATCGGGCCTTTCCAGGGTTTGTATTCAATAAAACG
>CAZLRY010000474.1:0-2648 GCA_964561675.1 uncultured Chitinophaga sp. | reverse complement strand
TCCAGGGCAGTTGTTCAAACTCATTGCAATGAAAGTATTACTGATTGATGATGAAGCCAACCAGCGCAACGCGGTAAAGCAATTATTGCGTTCATTTTGTCCGCTGGTACAATCCATTGAGGAAGCCTCCGGTGTAAAAAGCGGACTGCAGGCGATCCGTGATGTTCAGCCCGATCTCATTTTCCTGGATGTGGAAATGGGGGATGGGACAGGCTTTGACCTGATGCGGGAAATCAGGAATCCGGATTTTCAGGTCGTTTTTATTACGGCGCATAATAAGTATGCCATTACTGCTTTTCAATACAGTGCCATCGATTACCTGCTAAAGCCGGTTGATCCGGCCGAATTAAAAAGGGCCGTTGATCGGGCAGCCATTCATGTGAAAAATTCCAGTCTGCAGGAACAACTCCAGGTACTCATGCAGCAGCTTTCCGGAATTCATAACCAGGACCGCAAGATCGTACTGAAGGATATTGACAATACGTATTTCATCAAAGTGTCGGATGTATTGTATTGTGAGGCCGCAGGTTCTTATACCCGGTTCTTTTTTACAAACCAGCAACCGATCCTGGTTTCCAGAAATCTCAAAGAATATGAAGAAGTGCTGGAAGGCCTTGGTTTTCTCCGCACACACCATTCGTTTCTGGTCAATCCGGAGAAAATAAAGCTGTTTGATAAAACGGATGGGGGCATGCTGATGCTGGAAGGCGGACTCTCTGTTCCCGTTTCACAACGGAAGAAGGACTTTGTGATGCAGGTCCTGGAAAACCGTTAAGTACGTCTGGGAGAGGGCAAAAAAAATCCTCCCGTATCAGGGAGGATTAATTAGTTTATTTTGCCTGGATTAACCTTTAGTCGGCGCTTTTTCAATCGTTCCTTTTCCTTTAATATAAAGTTCGTAGGCTTCCGGGGACAATACTTCGCCCGTGATTTTTACTACTTTAGGCTGATCTACTCCGGCGAGTTTAATAAATACATCTTTATTGATTGGTCCGACTGCAGCTGAGTTATAATCCACTTTCAGTTTTACAGTGGCGCCGGGCATAATGGGTTCAACGATTTTTTCAGGAGTGGTACAACCACAACTGGCATACGTGTTTTCCACCACCACAGGTTTGTCGCTGATATTCTTGATTTCAAAATAATAGGTGATGGGTACACTTTGCTTGACTTTACCGAAATCATGATTTTCCGTATTCACTTTAATCATTTCTTCTGGTTTGGTCTGGGCAGAAAGAGCTACGGTAAAAAATAAAGCGGTAGCGAGGAAAAAAATCTTCTTCATGGTTTGTTATTTTAAAATGTTTGTTTTTTTAAGAAATCAACTGAAGCATTTGCCGGTGCCGGTCCGTCAGGGGCTTTCCAGACAAATCCCTTTATTCTGATTTGTTTGTTTTGCGTGCTGTTGTTGTAAAAGACGGTGATGAATTTATCAAACATCCCCTCACTGGCGGCATTAAATCCAACTTTAATTTTTGTACTGGCACCCGGAGCAATCGGATCACGGCTCCACTCGGGCGTGGTACAACCACAACTGGCCTGGATATTATCCAGTTTTATGGGAGTCTTCCCTTTGTTTACAATTTCAAAAAAATGATAAACCGGCTTTCCTTGCGGAATTTTAGCAAAATCAAACTCCATTTCCTTGAACAACAACTCAGCCGTTTCGGTTGTGGCAGGCTGCGGAGTTGTAGCGCCGTGATTGTGCCCGTCATTTTCATTATGAGCCGGTTGCTGGGCCTGAACGGACAGCAAAACCGTCATGGATAATACAAAAAGGGTAAGTTTCTTCATACTGAAGGGTTTAGCGCTGTCAAATTTAAGGGAAAGATGGCAGATGTCATAGCGGGGTTGCACGGGTTATCCGCTATTTTTTAACAGGGGATTTGTACGCGTTCATTCTCCCTATTTTTGTTGTATGGAAAATACCCAACCGGAACTCCTGACCGATCCCGGGAAACTGTCCTATGACCGTTTCCGGGAAGAGGTACTTAATGACTACCTTATTGCCTGTATCAGCAGGGAAACCAGTTTGTTAGGGCGAAAGGAAGTATTAGGTGGCAAGGCCAAATTCGGCATTTTCGGGGATGGAAAGGAACTGGCCCAGGTGGCCATGGCCAAATTTTTTCAACCCGGGGATTTCCGGAGCGGGTACTACCGGGACCAGACTTTTATGTTTGCCATCGGGCTGACCACCGCCGAACAGGTATTTGCCCAGCTCTACGCCGACCCGGATCCCAGCCGGGAACCCTTCAGTTCCGGCCGCCAGATGAATTGTCACTTTTCCACCCGCAATGTGAACGAACAGGGCGAATGGATGGAACTGGCAACCACCCGGAATATTGCCAGCGATATGGCGCCTACTGCGGCACAAATGCCCCGGTCACTCGGACTGGCCTATGCCTCCAGGGCCTTCCGGAATGTAGAACAACTGAAAGCCTTCCGGGGACTGTCCGATAACGGAAATGAAGTCTGCTTCACCACGATCGGCGATGCCAGTACCAGTGAGGGGCATTTCTGGGAAACCATGAATGCCGCCGCTGTATTACAGGTGCCAATGGCCGTATTTGTATGGGATGACGGGTATGGGATATCAGTGCCCAAAAAGTTTCAGACCGTAAAGGCGTCCATCTCTGAAGCCCTCGAAG
>CAZLRY010000473.1:0-2656 GCA_964561675.1 uncultured Chitinophaga sp. | reverse complement strand
GCAGATGGCCTTCGGTGCAATTGTAGTTGTATCTTTTACACTTTGAAGTGAGCAAAAGCCTTGTTGGCTTCAGCCATACGGTGTGTGTCTTCTTTCTTTTTGAAAGCAGCGCCTTCGCCTTTGGCAGCGGCTACGATTTCGTTAGCCAGCTTGTCTGCCATACTGCGGCCGTTTCTTTCGCGGCTGTAGCGGATCAGCCATTTAATGCTGAGGGAGATCTTACGATCAGGACGAACCTCAGACGGGATCTGGAAAGTAGCTCCACCTATACGACGGCTACGTACTTCCACAGCAGGTGACACATTGGCCAGTGCTCTTTTCCATACTTCATAACCCTCTTCATTGGTGAATTTGGCTACTTTGTCGAGTGCATCGTAAAAAATGGTAAAGGCTCCGCTTTTCTTACCCTGCCACATCAGGTTGTTTACAAACCGGGTTACCAGTTTATCATTAAACTTGGGGTCGGGTGCTAAGGGGAGTTTCTTTGCTTGTGCTTTCCGCATATCTGAATTATTATAAGTCTCTTTTTATATTATTTGCCATCCTGCTTGTCCACCGTAGCATTAGCGAAGGTGGAAGTCGTAGCCGAAGGATTACTTCTTCGCTTTCTCCTTCTTGGTTCCGTATTTGGAACGGCTTTGCTTACGGTCTTTAACACCGGCTGTATCCAGTGATCCACGAACGATGTGGTAACGTACACCTGGTAAGTCTTTCACACGACCACCCCTGATCAGTACGATGGAGTGTTCCTGCAGGTTGTGGCCTTCTCCCGGAATGTAGGCAATCACCTCGATTTTATTAGTCAGACGGACTTTAGCCACTTTACGCAGTGCAGAGTTAGGCTTCTTAGGAGTAGTGGTATACACCCTGGTACAAACACCACGGCGCTGAGGACACTGATCCAGGGCCCTGGATTTACTCTTCGCCCTGATAATTTCTCTTCCTTTTCGTACTAATTGTTGAATTGTAGGCATTCTTGACCCTTATTTTTGGGAGGGCAAAGGTAAAGGCAGACGTCTTAATCTCCAAAAAAATGAGGGGCGTTTTTTACATTCTTCCTGGTTTTGGGGATAAATCTGGCCAAAACAACCTTTTTCGTTCCGCTAAAACAAGGAAAAGCTCTTCTAAATCAGTGATTTTCTGCCAATTCACCTGAATAAGACCGATTTTTTACTCCGGGCTTCTTTTTAGATTTTATACATCCAGCCATGCGTATCAGCCTGGCGACCTTCCCGGATATCGGTAATCGTTTTCTTGATCGCCGGTGCAATCTTCCATTTATCCAGGTCAAAAGTCATGGACATGTCTTTATACCCGAGCTCTTTGATCGGGGAAATAGTGGCTGCGGTTCCGGTACCAAATACCTCCATATGTTCGCCGGCTTTATAGGCCGCCACAATCTCATCGATACTCAGGTCCCTTTCCTCAACAGTTACCCCCATTTCATTCAACAGGGTGATCACACTGTTACGGGTAACCCCTCCAAGAATTGTCCCTTGTTCCAGTCCGGGTGTGATCGCTGTATTACCAATAATAAAGAAGACATTCATCGTTCCGCACTCCTGCACATATTTATGTTCAAATGCATCCATCCACAACACCTGGTCATAACCCTTTTTCTTTGCTTCTGCGGTAGCATACATGGCAGCACCATAATTTCCGGCGGCCTTGGCATACCCTACCCCGCCCGGCACTGCCCGGACATATTTTTCCTCCACATAAATCCGCATCGGCGCGGCATAATAAGGGCCGGAAGGACTCAGAATGATCATGAATTTATATGTGTCCGATGGACGGACTCCAATCAACTCATCCGATGAGAACATAAACGGACGTATATAAAGCGAAAAATCATTCTTCATCGGAATCCAGGCCTGGTCGAGTGAGATCAGCCTGCGCATGCCTTCCACAAATAATTCTTCAGGGACAGCCGGCATCTGCATCCGTTCTGCTGAGATATTGAACCGTTTGTGGTTATCCTGCGGACGAAAGATAAACGGATGGCCTTCACGGTCTTTATAGGCTTTTATTCCTTCAAAAATCGCCTGCCCGTAATGCAGGGCTGCTACTGAAGGACTCAGCAAGAGCGGTTGATAAGGCTTGATTTCAATATTTTTCCACTCACCGTTTTCGAAATCCGCCTCCAGCATATGGTCGGTAAAATACTTTCCAAAAGGCAGATTTTCCATATCCAGGTCCTGGAGTTTGCTCCTTTCCACCCGGGTTACTGAAATATCCATTGCTGCCGTCATAAAAGATTATTTTTGAACCTCAAAGAAACGAAAAAAAAGCGAACAGCTATTAGTACTTTTATCACGTTACTATGGATATTAATCATATTCAATTAAGCCCGGTTGCATTGGCAGGCTTATACAAAAATCACCTCGTAGAATCCGGTGACAGTTCCCCGGGTGCCGGCAGGTCTGTTCCTGTTACAGAACCGCCTTTAATCGATTTATCCGCTTCAGCTGCTGCGACGGCCATTACGGTTAAAGCACTGGGCAATAATGAAAAGAAGGTGTTGGTATTGGTCCGGCACACGGATGTTGTTTTTTTGCCGGATGAGGAGTTAAAGTTTCTGACCGGTATACTGGCCGCCTGTAAATTAAGCATTGCCGATGTGTCGATTGTAAACCTGCACCATGCTCCAGGAACT
>CAZLRY010000472.1:0-2689 GCA_964561675.1 uncultured Chitinophaga sp. | reverse complement strand
TATTCCAATGCAGAAGACATGTTATTTTGAAAAGATAGAAGGTCCAAACTGTAATAAGGCGGCTCTTGAAATGCTGAAAAAGCTCGAAGCGGAAGAAATCCGTGAACCTAAAGAGAATCCGATCTGGAAAGGGTTGGAAAAATTTAAAGATTTAGATTAAACGTTTTAATAATTGAGTTATGCCAAATCCGAAACGCAGACATAGTCAGCAAAGAAGTGCCAAGCGCAGAACGCACTACAAAGCAACCGCGGCCACACTGACCACTGATACTACAACCGGAGAAATCCATCCCCGCCACCGTGCACACGTTAGCGAAGGAAAGTTGTACTACAAAGGCAAAGTAGTAGCTGAAAAAGCACCGCTCAGGGCACAGTAATTTTTCCGGGCAACCGTTTAATTCCAAATCCGTTTCCATAACTGGGATGGCATTTGGAATTTGTCATTTTATTTATTTTAAGATGACATGCCCTCCGTAGCTTTATCAGGCGAATTTTATGCTCCGTCATTTGAATTGACAAAAGGTCATTTAATAATTTTCCAGGTATGAAGATTGGTATCGACATGATGGGTGGTGACTATGCCCCGCTGGAAGCGGTGAAGGGCATTGCTTTGTACTTATCCGGCCATACCGTTCCGGTTGAACTTTACCTGATTGGCGATCAGCCACAGATTGAAGCATTACTGACTGAACACCAGGTCCCGGTTACCCATATCCGCATCATCCATGCCGAGCAGGTGATCGATATGCATGAGCATCCGACCCGGGCACTCAAGGAAAAACAAAAATCGTCCATTGCCATTGGATTCCACCTGCTGGCTTCCGGAAAAATGGATGCTTTCATCAGTGCCGGAAATACAGGAGCAATGTTGGTTGGTGCGCTCTTTAGTATCAAAGCCATTGAAGGAGTGATTCGTCCCACCATTTCCACCATCATTCCCCGTATGAATGGCGGTACCGGACTCTTACTTGATGTAGGACTGAATGCCGACTGTAAACCGGAACAACTGAACCAGTTCGCCATTATGGGTTCCGTATATGCCCAACTGATCTTAGGAATTGAAAAGCCAAAGGTCGGGCTTATGAATGTTGGCGAAGAAGAGGGCAAAGGCAACTTACTGGCCCAGGCCACGTATCCCCTGCTCAAAGAAAACAAACACATAGATTTCATTGGAAATATTGAAGGCCGGGATGTACTGACTGACAAAGCCGATGTGATGGTATGTGAAGGCTTTACCGGGAATATTATTCTGAAGCTTGCCGAATCCCTGTACGAAATAGCCCAGGCTCAAAACCTGCATAACCCCTATTTCGATCGCTTCAATTTTGAAATTTATGGCGGCACACCGGTTCTTGGAGTGGCCAAACCCGTGATCATTGGTCACGGCATCTCCGGCGCCACCGCTTTTATGAATATGATCCACCTCGCCCAGCAAATGATCGAGAAGGAAGTGATGAAGAAAATGAAGGAAGAACTTAGCTGAGCCAGTTGGCAGTCGCCAGTCGGCAGCCAACAGCCCAATTCCTACGACCAACTGCTTACTGCCTACTGCCTACTGCCTACTGCCTACTGCCGACTGCCTACTGCCTACTGCCGACTGCTTACTGCCTACTGGTAAAATACCCTTTTCCCGGTATAAGAAATCAACAGATCCGGCGTTATCTTTAGACCGATGCTGAAAACGTTACCCATTTTCCTGACCCTGCTGTTCTTATTACTTACGCCCTCCCTGCTGAAGGCGCAAACCGGCACATCCGCCACAGAAGTACGTACTCCCAAATACGCACCTGTTACAAGAAGCATTGCCCATACCATTGGAAACAGAACCATCCTCATCAAAGTGATCCAGTATGGAGAACCCAATGGTATCTATTGTATCAATATGCATGACAATGAAGGCACTGCCGTAGAAGGTGCAGTTCCTGTGCTTGAAATGACCGGTGGCACGCTGATCCGGGTGGAGAACTTCAGACAACGGGTCATCAAATTCAGACTGAACGGGGTTTTATATGGATTTGATCCAAACAGAATCTACTCACGGATTGGTATCGGACAGACATTAAGGGATAACAGGAATTACAGTCTGAAAGCCGTACAGGAAATTGAAAAATTTGCCGGCCGGTTATTATCCCTGATCCCGGATACGGCCAAATGCCTGGTGGCCCTGCATAATAACACCAATGATCTTTTCTCGATCAAAAGCTATATTCCCGGCGGAATCAGGCAAAAAGATGCAAAAGCAGTTTATTACAATGAAACGGAAGATGTGGATGATATTGCCCTTACTACTGACAGCCTGGTCTATAAAGTGATGGCTGATGCCGGGTATAATTCAATCTGGCAGGACAATGTAAAAGCTAAAAAAGACGGCTCCCTGAGCGTCTATAGCGGGGAAAAAGGAATCCGGTATATTAATATTGAGACGGAACATGGAAAAGTGGAGCAATACCGGATTATGTTCGAAAAACTGATGGCCTGGCTGCTCAGCCCTCCCCCTCAACCCGTTGAGAATCCGGAAGAAGAAAAAGAATCCACCGGCGCTCAAAATCTGTTGATAATTAATTGAAAAACTTTTGGATGCAAACCATTTAGCCTTTATTTTTGCACTCCCAATTCGGTAAACGAAGAAGGAAAAAAGGTTGATCTCGTAGCTCAGTTGGTAGAGCACAACACTTTTAATGTTGGGGCC
>CAZLRY010000471.1:0-2694 GCA_964561675.1 uncultured Chitinophaga sp. | reverse complement strand
ACTTCCATAATCGTTCATCAGGCTTTTTTGATACTAAAATAGCATCCGGTCCGTGACCTGAATCACTAAAGATAAATTTTATTCCTTAACAGGTATCCTCCAACCGAAAAAACTGTTCATTAACGCCGGTTATGCGTGATATATGTCACGGCAGTAACGGGCCCGCGCGGATAGTTTTGCCCAAAATTAATCGCGCATGAAGTATACAAGGAGACAACAACTGAACCGGAGAGCCGGGCTGATAGCAGGAATGATCCTGTTTGTATCCGCAGCGATGGCACAACAGCCGGTCGTTTATTTAACCCTGAAAGAGGCAACAGACAGTACCCTGGCCAATAACCGGGACCTGGGCTTGTCCAGGCTGGATGAAAAAATAGCCAGGGCCAAGACAAAAGAAATGGATGCGATCTACCTGCCACAGGCAGATTTTTCATTCACTGCTTTAAGTTCCAATAACCCACTGAATGCCTTTGGTTTCAAATTACAGCAGCAGGTAGTACAGCAAAAGGATTTCAATCCGGACCTCCTGAATAAACCTGGTGCATCCGGTGATTACAGTGGCCGCCTGCAGGTGAAACAACCCCTGTTGAATATGGACCTCGTGTACATGCGCAAAGCCGTAGCCGCCCAGGAAGGCATTTACCAGATGAAGACCCAACGTACCACGGAGTACCTCACTTATGAAGTGAAGAAAGGGTACCTGCAACTCCAGCTTTTGTATGAAGCGGAAAAAGTACTGAAAGAAGCATTACGCAGTGCCAATGCCATGTATACCTTCACGGATAACCGGGTAAAAGAAGGACTCATGCAAAAGTCCGATGCCCTGAATGTGCAGGTATGGATCCATACCGTGGAGACAAACCTTGCTGAAACTGCCAGCAATATCCGCAATGCATCTGATTACCTGAGTCTGCTCATGGGCCGGCCCTATGGTACGGTTTATTCAGCAGAACCGGCAAAACCCGAGAATACTGAACTGAGCGGAGCCAGTGTGCCGGAGAACAGGGCTGATTTTGCCGCGATGAAAAAAGCGATGGAAGCCAGCAGCCTGATGATCAAATCCGCTGAGAAAAGTTACCTGCCCCGGATCAACGCCTTTGCTTCCTATCAGACAAACGATTACCGGCTGACCGGTTTTGGTGCCGGTTCTTATCTCGCCGGACTGCAATTGTCATGGGATATATTTAAAGGAAACAGTACTAAAAATAAAATCAGCACCCAGCAGGTTGAACTCAGCAAACTGTCCGGACAGCTGGAAAACCAGCAGGTACAAAGTCAGCTGGAACTCAATAAAACCCTTCGTCAGCTGGAAGATGCCCGGTATAAGATCAGGCAGCAGACCGCCGCTGTTGAAAATGCAACAGAAGCCTTACGCATTCTGCAGGACAGGTACGAACAAGGATTGGTCAACAGCACCGATGTATTACAGGCACAGACACAACTTTCCCAGCAACAACTCGGCAAGGCACAAGCGGTATTCAGTTATAACAGCACCGCCGCCTATATCAGTTTCTTAACCTCCACTCAAAAAAATTAAACGTATCAATATGTTATACAGTAAGTATGTAACAGGCACCCTTCTACTCAGCGGGATCCTCCTTTTCAGTTCCTGCAAAGGAAAAAAAGAAACCCCGGCTGCCGCTAATGTCGCATCGGTCTCAGTCAGTACCGCCATACCCGGTGGTACCGTTGAAGGTGGTATTGCCATCAGTGGAAAAGTAGAAGCCTTGCAAACCGCACAACTCAGTACCAAACTGATGGGCACCATCACCCGCATCTATGTAAAAACCGGTGACCGGGTGCGCCGGGGTCAGACCCTCGCTACGATCAGCAGTCAGGATATCACGGCCAAAAGAGCCCAGACCAGTGCCGCTATCCTGGAAGCTGAAGCCAATGTAAAAAATGCACAAAAAGACTTTGAACGTTTTACCAATCTGTATAACAAGCAAAGTGCTTCAGCCAAGGAACTCGACAATGTAACCCTGCAGTACAACGCCGCGAAAGCCCGCCTGGAAGCGGCCAGCCAGATGAAGAATGAAGTCAATGCCATCGCCTCCTACTCAACGATCACAGCTCCTTTTGACGGGGTGGTGACGCAGCGGATGGCTGATGAAGGCAATATGGCTAACCCGGGTATGCCCCTGCTGGTAGTGGAACAAAACACGCAGCTGCAAATCAGTGCTACCGTGAGTGAAGACCAGGTAGGACTTTTGAAAAAAGGAAGTAAAGCGCAGGTTGAAATCAAAGCAGCTGGTAAAAGCATCGAGTGTGTGGTGAATGAAATCAGTCCATCTTCACAAATGACCGGCGGACAATTTGAAATCAAGCTCAGCATTCCTGAATCCCAGAAAAAAGATCTGTATGCGGGGATGTATGTCAATGTATTTATTCCGGTAAGTGGTGCTGCAGTAAGCAGCCAGCCTTCCGGTATAGTACTGGTACCCACATCCAGCCTGGTGCAGAATGACCAGCTCACCAGTATCTATACCATCAGCAGTAATAATACCGCCCTGCTTCGTTGGGTCAGAACCGGCAAGGTCTATGGCGATCAGACGGAAATACTCTCCGGTCTCGCGGCTACCGAAACCTATATAACAAAAGCGGAAGGAAAGCTCTACAATGGTGTACCTGTAACCGTAAAAAAATAATCAACCCGTAAACGAATTATATGCAAGAAGGAATTTCAGGTAAAAT
>CAZLRY010000470.1:0-2709 GCA_964561675.1 uncultured Chitinophaga sp. | reverse complement strand
TAGCGAAATGCATTTAATGATCAGGTCGTTGAAGTCGAGGTAGGACTTATCAGTGCAGTAAGCGATATAACTTTTAACAATCGGTATCGCCAGCTCATAAAACTCCCGGACCCGCTCATGCTGGTCGGCTTTTGCGTGTTGTAAGACGGTATCTAAATCGATATTCTCCACTTTGATCATATCGGTGACCCGCATGATCTGTGCAACAAAATCCTTGACCTCCTCATTATACCCGTTAAATTCTTCCTTATACACCAGGCTCCTTGTCTGATGGTAGTCTGCAGGTAACCTGTTTTTAACAATTCTATCCAGTGTATGATTAAAAAGGGCTGAATCAGTGGTCATTTTGTCATAAGTCTTTACTAACAGCAGGTGACCTTTTTCAAATTGTTCCTCTTTGTCAATAGTGGAATAGCTCTTATCACTTATATGTTCGATGTACAGGTTAGCGGCAGGAATATAAAAATCGGGTCTGAAACTAAAGTCTTTAACATTTAATAGCGGTTCATATTCAAACTGAATGCTATGACGGTAAAACCAATCCGCAATGTATTGCTCTGATTTTGACCGGACCTTTGTGCCATTTAAAGTGGTAAAGTACTTATTGTCCTTATGGTCAAATTTCGGGTCAGCCTTTTTGATGTGTATCTTATCCACAAAATAATCCAGGATATACTTCTTCAGTCTTAACAAATAATCAGGTTCTTCACAGGCAGAAATCAGCAGCTTGTGTTTTACTTCAAAAACTGTTTCCGGGGCTACATGTTTGGCAAGCTCATCTTCTTCATCCCGCTTTTCATCGCCGATGATCCTGAACTTGTTGTCAAATTCATTTACGCCATAATTACGAAGCACGCTATAGCAAAAACTGTGGAAGGTCCGGATTGTTAACCCATCGATCCACTTGTATTTTTTCTGGTACTCAAACCGTATTTTGTCTTTGTCGGGCTTCCTAAGGCTTTTATCTGAAAGCTTCTTAGCATATTCCCCGGAGTTGTCGGCGGATATGATAAGCCGGTCAATCATTTCGTTTGTCGCATTCTTGGTAAAAGTGATGGCTAAAATGCCGGAAGGACTAACCCCTTTCTCTTCTATCAGGTAAATGATTTTCTGTAAAAGGGTCTTTGTTTTACCAGAACCGGCGCCAGCCAGCACCAGTAATCGCTTTTCCTCGCTTCGAACGGCTTCCCGTTGTATTTCATTCAGTCCGCTTAAATCTGTTGTTGTAGGCTTCACGTTGATAAGGTATTAAGGTTCGTTAATGGTGTTTATTCTATTTTCTTCCGAAATCAGCCGGGTTTTCACCCCAGGCCCTGGTTTCCCATTTAAGGATGGGGTTAACATATTCATTGGCGTTTAACCAGACCAATGCCCGATCGATCAGTTGAAACAGTTTTTCGCTTGTTTCTGTTCTGCAGTGTTTTGTCCGTACCTGCTTATCCGCCACCCATCCGATGGCATTTCGGCTATCGGAGTAGATGGGCAGCTTTAAGTCTTTTTGCTTACAATAAGCCAGCGCATGCACGATGGCCAGGAACTCAGCAATATTGATCGTACCATCATCGAAAGGGCCGGCACTGAATAAGACTTTCTTTGTTTTGGTTTCAACACCCTGATATTCCACCACACCGTTGGCTGTATTCCAGGCTGCATCCACGGAAATACTATCCAATATCGGCTCCCCGATTAGTTTCAATTGATCTTCGGTTAATTCTGTTTCAAAGAAATCTTTACCGATAAATTCTTTGCTACTGCTATTAAAGGCCTCTTCGGCCAGCTGCCGGGTTTTGAAAGATTTGTAAACAGCGCCGGGGAAGCCGTGAATTTGTTGGGTACATTCTTCCCAGGAATTGTATATCCCCGGTTCTCTGCCAACCCAAACAACATAGAATTTGTTTTTGGCCATGCAACAAAATAATAATTGTTACCATAAAAAGCTAATGAAATACAGTTTTTATAGTTTCATATAGCACTTGCATTCAAGAAAAATAATAAATACCTTTATAGGAATAAACCAATATCAACTACCATTTTATGAAAGTTTACTTTGTACATGACGGTAATCAAAAAACCGGACCATTCAGTTTTGAAGAATTAAAACAGAAAGGGCTTGAGACCTCTACAATGATCTGGTATGACGGACTGGATACGTGGACGAAAGCTGGAGAAATTCCTGAATTGAAAGAAATACTCCTTAAAAGTCCTCCACCCTTGTCAAAGCCGGGCGCCATACAAACTGCTATTGAAAAGACTAAAGAAGTATTGGATAAGGACATAGTGGATGAAATTGAAAACAAAATCAAATCCAAAAAAGGCAAAAGATATTTTACCTGGGGAATTGTTATTCTGGCAATTTTGGGTCTTGTTTTTATTTTAAGTTCCATTTTTAAATCTTCATTTAATGAGGGGCATAAAGGGAAAGTAACTGATTCCTTAGTCGTAATCAATGCTGTCGGAGAAGTACACCCTGATTGGTATGATAAGTCAAAAAATTATATCGGGATTAGAGGAACGATTCTAAATAAATCTACCTCTTGGGGATATAAGGATTTTATCATTGAGGTTGAATATTATGATCTTGATAAAAAGCTCGTAGAAACAAAAAAGCACACAGTAAATGAGAGCATAAAGCCACAAAAATCATATGACTTACAATATCGAATTAATGGTGAGATTCCTGATGGAAAAAGAGAATATTCCTTAAAATGG
>CAZLRY010000469.1:0-2723 GCA_964561675.1 uncultured Chitinophaga sp. | reverse complement strand
CGCATCATACATAAGAGAATTTTTAGGCGTTGACTCGGATGAATATTTATTTATAAAATCAATATCAGCAAGACATATATTTGAAATTGAGTCACATATAAGATATATAAAAATAAATGGGTCTATATTCCTTGATAATACAAAGAAAAAACTAAACGACTACGGATTAAAAAAGAAAGAATGGAAGCATATATTAATAACAACGCATCCGGCTGTTTTTTGGTCAGTTGGGTTGGCAATTGTTGCAGCATCATTTCTTATTGGGAAGCTTACAGAAGAAAAAAATATTAACATGCCAACATATATAAAAGAAAAACCCAATGATAGCATACTGTATAAAAAATAGACTGGGGTATATATTATAAAAAGGAGACTAAGAAATAGTCTCCTTTTTATAATACTTTATTTAAATTACTATTTAAATAAAGTTCCATTTACTGGGTCAAATTTGAAACCCAGTTTTTCAATAGCAGACATGCCTAAGAGTAAAGGAGCGGATGTTGATGAAACAATACTACCTCTGACGTTTTTCAATATATAATTTCCAACTTTCAGTTCTTTTATATTAATAATAAATCCATCCTCAAGTTGACCATTAGCAATCCTGTATTTCTCTTTATCAATAATATCTTGAGGTTTTAAGTAGCCATTTTTCAGCATAAACGTTGCTTCTGTAAGCGAAATTGAAACATCTGAAGCGCCTGAATCGAATATAAAATTCATTTTCAAGCCGTTTAATTCACATGGTACCTCATAGGTGCCACTTGTTTTTTTAACCATCTTAATAATACCTTTATTACTGTTTGTTTCTGTTTTTTGATCGGTGTTATTAGATGAACTAATGCTATCGTACAAATCATTCCACTTCTTCTCCTCTGCTGCGTATTTTGCCTGGTCGGCCGGTTTGCCTTTGGCATTAATTTTTTTGTTGGCAAAAATATCAGCCAGGTAACTGGCAGCTTTTTTGTATTGCTGTTTGTCACGCACTTCCAGGTGATCCTTGGCAGCCAGGATGGCGGCAGCCTTCTCATACGGTTCACGTGCACCATCCAGGGTCTCCGCATATTCTTTATCCAATGCATCTCTTTTTGCCACATCATCTTTTGACGCCATGGTACCTGGTTTGGTACGGGCTTTCATTTCCTTGGCATGCGCATCTCTTCTTTCACCTACTTTACTGGCCTTATTGATAAAATGGTCGCCGATATACAGGTAAGGAATTTCATAACCCGGTTTGCCTTTGGCAGACTTATTAAAAGCCTCGATCATCTTCTTCTCCAGCTCCGCGGCATTGGCTGGCAGCGCCATTCCTTCTTCTTTGGGATTCAGGGTATCATAAATAATCTCGCCCAGTACCTGGTTGGCTTTCTGGTTGTCGGGATCCGTACTCAACACATCATTCAGGGCGGCCAGCTTTTCATTGAAATTATCGGTCAGACCAACGGCAAAATCAATCTTATCATAGTTGAAATATTCACTCTTGGGAAATAAATCCTTCCCGATGGCTTTGTATTTTTCAAAACCAGCCATATCATGATTGCCAAAGCAATGGCTTACGAGGAAACGATAGACGCCTTCAAAACCGTCTCCGCTCACTTTTGCATCCGCCAGTCTTTTATAATACATCATCGCCGCATCCATATCACTGGATTTTTCTGCCGTGATACCGGCCAGGATCAACACGTTCGTGTCCAATACTGAATTCAGCAGCTTCCGGCTCATCAGGATATCGGAATAAACCACCGCTTTTTTCAGTTTCGTCAGTGCCGGTGCCCATTTATTGGCACTATAGTCCTGGTAACCGGCGGTATAATAATAAGAATACAGATTCACATGGCTGTTCTGGTATACCAGGTCGGAAGTCAGTCCCAGTTCCGGTTCCATGCTTTTATACTTTGCATAGGCTTCGTCCGCCGTTGCAATCATCTGTTCGGCTTCCGGTGTATTTTTCTTGCCTTCCGTCATCGCATAACCTGCGTAAATAGTCGCTTTCAGCAGGTACGCTTCGGGCTTGGCAATAAACTTGGCATTGGTCCAGTTTTTCTCCAGTTCCGTTTTTGCGTCCTCATACTTGGAGAGAACCAGCAGATTCTTGATCTTATCATAGTTCTGCGCACTGGCTGCAAAGGCTGTCAGGCTAATCGTTAATAGAAGGATAAACCTTTTCATTTTATTTGGTTGTGTTGTTAACTATTTATTCTATTACACTTTCAGTAGATGGATTTTCGTCCGTTCCGGTTGCGTTGGCATCCCCGTTTTCGGGTTTTTCTCCCTCTTCCGGAACTACCTGATTATTGTGCTCCTGGTCATCCAGGTTGGTGATAGCGGCAATTTCATCCCCTTCATCCAGTCGGATCAGCTTGACACCCTGGGTGGCACGGCCCTGTTCGCTGATACCGCTGACCGGCATCCGGATCGTTACACCACTCTTACAGGTAATCATGATATCTTCCTTATCCGCTACTGCGAGGATCCCTACCAGCGAACCCGTCTTCTCCGTAACATTGATCGTTTTGACCCCTTTACCACCCCGGTTGGTAAACCGGTATTCATCCACCGCGGTTTTCTTTCCGTATCCTTTTTCACTGACTACCAGTACCGTTCTGGATGCATCCGTAAGCGGATTTACACAGATCATACCGACTACTTCATCTTTTTCATCATCCACTTCTATACCGGCTACGCCGATGGCTCCTCTGCCTGTAGGTCTTACTTTTTCTTCC
>CAZLRY010000468.1:0-2738 GCA_964561675.1 uncultured Chitinophaga sp. | reverse complement strand
TTTATTGATGAGGCTTCAGTAGCCAATGCGGTCACTTGCTGGAGTGTCTTGTTATTCCTGGGATACAGTCCTGCTGTTATTTCCGAACGGATGAAAGGGCTGACCCCGGTTGACATGCGGCTGGAGCTGAAGAAAGGAATCAACCAATGCAGTGTGATCAATGACAGTTACAGTGCCGACCTGAGTTCGCTGGAGATCGCCCTGAACTTCCTGGTCAAACAGAGTCCGGGCTTAAAACGGACCGTGATCCTTTCCGATTTTTTACAAAGTGCGGTGCCGGATGAGCAGTTATACGCCCAGGTGGCTGCTGCGCTGCAGAAACATGAAGTGAGCCGGCTCATTGCTATCGGGGACCGGATTTCAGCAGCCTTTCATAAACAGTCTTTCCCCTTTACAATAGAATTTTACCCGGATACTGCCGCATTCTTACAGCAGTTCCGGTCCGGTGCTTTTAAAGAAGAAGCGATCCTGGTAAAAGGGGCCAGGCTTTTCCAGTTTGAACAAGTGGTGCAGCTGCTGGAGCAGAAAGTGCACCAGACCGTAATGGAGATCAACCTCAATTCGATCGTGCATAACCTGAAAGCCTACCAGGCCGTTCTTCAGCCTGCGACTAAAGTGATGGCAATGGTTAAGGCCTTTGCCTATGGCAGCGGAGGTGCAGAAATTGCCGGTATACTTCAATATCAGCATGTGGACTACCTGGGGGTGGCCTATGCGGATGAAGGAGTGGAGTTGCGCCGGGCAGGTATCATCCTTCCTGTGATGGTGATGAATCCTGAAGAGCGTGCATTTGATTCAATTATTGAATATCATCTCGAACCGGAACTCTATTCATTTGAGATGATGAAGGCCTTTGACCTTTTTTTACAGAAGGAAGGATTAACGCAATATCCCGTACATATTGAAGTGGAAACCGGGATGAACCGGCTTGGGTTTTCCGTGGCAGCAATAAATGACCTGGGTGCTTACCTGGCCCAAACTACTTCCTTTAAAGTGCAGTCTGTTTTTTCGCACCTGGCAGCAAGTGAGGAACCCGGACAGGACGAATTTACATTTCAGCAATTTGCCTTTTTCCAACAGGCGGTGAAAGCTTTACAGCAATCATTGGGGTATCCCTTTTTGTCTCATATTGCCAATTCTGCTGCTGCTATCCGTCATCCTGCTCTTCAATTGGACATGGTACGCCTGGGGATTGGCCTATATGGTGTAGATAGCGCCGGTACCACTGCGTTGGACTTGCAAACAGTGGCGACCTTAAAGTCAACCATTGCACAGCTGAAATGGCTGAAGCCCGGCGATTCTGTCAGCTATAACCGGAAAGGGAAAGTAGAGAAAGCCTCGCTGATCGCCACGATCCGGCTGGGTTATGCAGATGGCTATCCCCGCCGGCTGGGTAATGGAAAAGGCAGTGTGCTGATCAATGGAAAACTGGCCCCGGTCATTGGCACCGTTTGTATGGATATGTTCATGGCGGATGTGACCGCCATTCCAGGGGTCAATCAGGGTGATGAAGTGATTATATTCGGTAAAGAGCTACCAGTCACCGAACTGGCCCGATGGGCAGATACAATCCCCTATGAAATCCTCACCGGCGTTTCCCAACGGGTAAAAAGGGTCTACTTTGAAGAATAGGCAGTTAGTGTTGAACATTTAGAATATTTTCTTAGAATGGGCTGTTTACTGCCAACTGCCAACTGCCGACTTGTCCTCCGTAGCTTTAGCGCAGGAGGACTCCTTTTCCTTATATTTGCTCCTTAAAATTCTGTCATTGAAACTCAGATCAGTTGCCCTCCTTATTGCCCTCATTATCATTGCTGACCAGGCCCTGAAAATCTGGATTAAAACGTCCCATGATACGGGTGAAGTACTGCGGGTATTCGGGGCAGATTGGTTCCGGCTTCATTTTATTGAAAATCCGGGCATGGCCTGGGGCTGGAAATTTGGCAATGAGACCGGCAAAATGATCCTGACCCTTTTCCGCCTGGCCGCGGTGATCTTTGGCACCTGGTACCTCGGACAGATTGTGAAACAGAAGTACAGTAAGGGATTTATTATCTGTGCCGGACTGATCTATGCCGGTGCCCTGGGTAACCTGATTGATAGTATGTTTTACGGGATGATCTTTGATAAAGGCCTGCATTACGATACCGCATTGAATGACTACATCAGTTATTCAGGAGTGGCTGCCTTTTCATCCAACGGTTATTCTTCCTTCCTGCATGGGAGTGTGGTGGATATGCTTTATTTCCCGATCATTGATACAAACGGCTTTGTTTTTTTCAGCCCCATTTTTAATATAGCGGATGCTTCTATCTCCATCGGGGTGATCACTTTGCTGATTTTCCAAAAACGGTTTTTCAAGAAGCCTGAACCGGCGGATGCAAATCCTACAGTGGAGACCAGCAGTGAGATCAGTGATAAAATGCAGGTTTCCTGACGGCTACTGATTCGTTTTTAATACTGTTTTCTGTATATACCCATCCTGATTGCGGATGCGCAAAAAATACATACCTGGTGCCAGTCCCATGGTGTTTTCAAATTTGATCCGGGTTACACCGGATGCAAGATCCACAGTTTTATGCCGGACAATTTTACCGGAGGCATCGATCAGTTCGGCTTCTGATTTATTATACTGCGCAGCGGCAATATCCACCTGCAATTCATGGGAGAAGGGGTTGACAACGGAAACAAAACTGAGTTTCTCCTGCCGGTTTGATAGTTGAATAGTTCTGGACCAG
>CAZLRY010000467.1:0-2746 GCA_964561675.1 uncultured Chitinophaga sp. | reverse complement strand
CCCGTATGTCCTGCAAATGCGCTGATAATTCACGGTATTGCTGTTCACTGTTCCGAAGGGCAATTTCATTCCGCTTTTCCCCGATGGCAAACGCTACTTCCCGGGCGATGGTCTGAAGCAACTGTGATTCCTCCGCTGAAAAATGATGAACAGTGTTAAAATATACCATGAATTTCCCCAGTAACCTGTTCATATAAACAAGGGGTATAAACCCGAGTGCGGTAATCCCCTCCTGCTGAATGACCGGCAAAAGTCCGCTCAGTGTTGGCTCTTCAGTCACATTGGTAACAAATATGGGTATGGGATTAATTGCATCCTCTTTCCAGGGAGAATGTCCTGCTGCATGCTTTCGATAAAATTCAGAAAGTCCGTGTGCGGCTTTAAACTGCATGATCCCGTTCTCATCAAATTGCAACACCGAAGCACGGTCAGCCCGTATAGTGGTCAGTAAGCCGTTCAGCGCCAGTTTATAAATATCCTCCAGTTCATTCGCTTTACTTACGGCATCCGATAGATTGGCGATGAGTTGCAACTGATCATATTTGCGTTGGAGGTTCTCTTCTGCCATTTTCCGTTCTGAAATATCAATCCCATTGGCAATCACCACTTCTTTATCAGCCAGTTTAACCAGGAAACCGGTAAAATAGAACGGATGAACATTCCCCTGCTTATCCACCAGGGAGATCTCTGCTTCTCCCTTTCCATCCCGGACAGTCTCTGCCAGTTTTAGTGCGGCCAGTTCCCGGTCCTTTTCGCAAACCAGCTCATAATATTTCAGGTCGGCCATTTCGGCACGGGAAAAGCCCATAAGTTCCTCCATACGGGTATTCCACCGGTTTATCTTGCCGGTTGGTACATCATACATAAAGAAAACAACAGGCAGATTATCGATGATCCTGTCTGATAAATAACGGGTTCTCTTTTGTTCAGACAGATCCAGGAATGATCCAAATATATAGGCGGGCTTGTTGTTTTTATCCGGTACAATATTGGCCGAATAAGCTACCGGGAAACTCGACTTATTGAGCCTTATACCTGTACACTCTCCGTACTCAATCGCCTTTTCCTGCAACCCGGGCAACAAACCGGGAACATCATTGCTGTCAAACATTTCCTGCACATAGCGCCCCAGCAGTGCTGCTTCTTCAGTAGCCCCCCACATGTTGCAGAGTGCTTTATTTACATAAATTATACGCCCATCCAGATCGGTAATGCCCATACCACTGATTGAGCTGGCAATGGCATGCTCCTTCATGCTTAACTCCTTACGTATCTTGGCGTTCTCTGTTACATCCGTAGCCAACGCCATGATATTCCCATCCGGCAACATCAGTGAGTTCAGTTCAATCAGGTAGGCCTCCCCGTTCTTCCGGCGGATCCGCCGGTAATCGAGGGCCGTATCGCCGTTTTTCATCAGATCAAACCGTAAAGGTCTCTTCCGAAGATCTTCTTCGAGGAATAAATCAAAAAGTCCTAGTTGTTTGAATTCTTCCGGTGTATAACCGAGATGACGACATGCCCCTTCATTAAATTCGAGGATTTTGCCTCCGGGGTCATAAATAATACACCCGTCTGAGGCCAGCCTTACAAGGCTTTCATATTTTTCTTTATAATCAGGCATGCTAATCAAAAAATCCTTACCTTATTAAGACTGTGAATAGCTATAAAGATAAATAAATTTTGGCAGTGACACTATAAGGCCAATGCTTTTGAAAGGCTTTTTCCCGATTTCAGGGTTTACCCCTGCTGCGAGGAACGGGTAAGTATGCAGAAAAGAGGATGCCGAAAGGCATGAAGGGTATTCCCCCGGAAAGTAAGTAAGTATTGGCCGGATAGGCAAAATCAACAGAAAGTCATTCTGCAGGCTTATAGATTGAAGAATAGCTGATTCAGCAAATGGTAAACCTTTCCCGGCTTTCTCCAACAATCAGCCAGTATACCCCATCACTCATTCCGCCCGTACTGAGCAATAACTCACGGTCGCGGTCGGTAATTTTTCCCCGCCTGATCAGATGGCCATCATCATCTGTAATCTGGTAGGATTCCGCAATAACGGGAATCACCGGGAATAATACCATAATACTTGCATTTAGAGGGGCCGGGTTAGGACTCACCTGGAAACGATTGAAGTCTTTCATGTAATCAGTGTCTTAACCGGGTTGGTGAAACCCGACAGGATATATGGTGCTGCCTGTAAGGAACAAAAAAAATGCCATGCATTCGTCTTTGTTAATTACCCCTCTCAAATGTGAATATCTTCACGGTTTATACAGGTAATAGTACAGGTGGCCTTGCAGAATTACGGGTGCTGTGTGGGCAATTCCACATAAAAAACAGTTCCTGCACCCTGTTCGGTTTCAAACCAGATTCGTCCTTTGGCCTGCTCCACAATCCCTTTACACATGGCCAACCCAAGGCCAGTACCAGAGGACTTGGTGGTGAAATTGGGAACAAATATCCGTTCCTGCATGTCGGGTGGGATCCCTTCTCCGTTGTCGCGAATACTGATCAATATTGCGCCTTGTTCCAGCCGCTCATTCATTATAATATGGCAATGCGGTTTTTCACTGCAGGCTTCCACAGCATTGGCAATGAGATTGGTGAATAAACGGTTCATCTGGGTTTTATCTGCCTGCAACATAACAGGACCTGCTACGGGGTTCCAGGCAAAGCTGACTTTCTCATTGGCAGCAAAGAGTTCCTTCAGCGAAAAAATCACTTCATGAAGGTCAAAGACCGAAGTATG
>CAZLRY010000466.1:0-2750 GCA_964561675.1 uncultured Chitinophaga sp. | reverse complement strand
TGTATGACAGTGACCGCCGAGGTGGATTAGGAGCCTCTTCGCCCAATGTCAGCCGGTGGCTGGGGGATATCCGGAATTTCTTTCCCAATACCGTGGTACAGGTGATGCAGAAAGATGCGATCAAACGACTGGACCTGACGCAGCTGTTATTCGAAAAAGAACTACTGGAAAATGTGGAAGCGGATGTTCAGTTAGTGGCCACCTTACTGAGTCTGAAAAATGTAATTCCCGATAAAACAAAAGATACGGCCCGGCAGGTGGTGCAGAAAGTCGTGGATCAGCTGATGAAGAAGTTAATGCAGCCCATGCATCAGGCTGTAACCGGGAGCCTGAACCGCAGCACCCGTAACCGTCGCCCCCGGCACAATGAGATCAACTGGCATCTTACCATTCAGAAAAATCTGAAACACTACCAGCCCGAATACAAAACCATTATCCCTGAAACAAGAATCGGGTATGGCCGAAAACGGACTTCTCTTAAAGATGTGGTGCTTTGTATTGACCAGAGTGGTTCAATGGGAACATCTGTCGTTTACTCCGGTATATTCGGATCCGTTATGGCTTCTATACCTGCTATCAAAACAAAGATGGTGGTATTTGATACGGCTGTCGCAGATCTGACCGAAGAACTCAGTGATCCGGTAGACCTGTTATTTGGGGTACAACTGGGTGGAGGCACTGATATACATGCGGCTCTCAGCTATTGCCAGCAGGTGATCACCCGGCCCAATGATACGGTACTCGTACTGATCACCGATTTGTATGAAGGAGGAGATGTGGCGGGCATGCAGAAAAAAGCAATTGAACTGACGGCTGCCGGTGTACAGGTGGTGGTATTGCTGGCACTCAATGATGAGGGTGCTCCTTCCTATGATCATTCCAACGCCCAATTCTTTTCTGATCTTGGGGTACCGGTCTTTGCCTGTACTCCGGACAAGTTCCCGGACCTGATGGCCGCGGCTCTGGGAAAACAGGACCTGGTACAATGGGCCGCCCGTGAAGAAATCATGATTAAAAAATAAACAACCCTATACTATGGCCTTTACTGAAGAAGCACTGGAACCCTATTTCCGGCAGATGTTGCAACACAACCCTAACAAATACAACCCGGAACCCAACCTGGGTGACACCCGTGACTACTTAACCGGTAAAACAAATACAGTTCCGGTGCTGCAGCATAACTGGTTTAATGAAAAATTTGGTCTGCTTGCCCCTTTGCTGATTCATGAAAATACTCCGGCTGAAAACAAGAAAAGGCTGATTGATTTCTTTAATGAACCCGCCCTGCGCAATCAGATCAGGTATTATATCTATAACCAGCTGATCCCCTGGATGCCCCTGCAGGACATGCTGAAAATATATGAAGAGCGTCACCAGTTACTGCGGCAGCTGGGCTGGACTAATGCAGAACTCGGTTTTATCCTTAAATCCAGGTATGGCAATTTGCTTACCATGGAAAACCTGCTAAAACCGGAGGACCCCCTGTTAAAACTGATCAGTGATGCGTACAAAAACATGACTGAAGCAGAGGTCAATACATATATTCAGAAAGGAAGTTATAATAACTGGGATCAGTCAACTGCTTTATTGCTATATGTACATCATCGCGACAAGTGTTTTGAATACATGAAAAACAATGAACGAAGTACTTATTCGCCTTATACTTTAGAGTCGAATGTTATGCAATTTGCTTTACAGTATGAAAAAGAAAAATATGCCGGTTACTATTACCGTGAAATCAGTTCAATGACTGAAGATACCCTTCAGGCGGTATCTTATAAATTTAACTTACTGCTTCAGTACAATGATTTTGTCAGGGCGGAAGACGACCTTTTCAGGCTGGCTCCCCTTTATCTTGAATTACTCAGCAACAGCAAAGGGCGTACCTATGAATCCGGATTCAATTCCTCATTCTATAAAATCAATACGGACGAAAAGGGGCAATACATGCCATTAAGCGGATGGGCTCTTTACCTGCTGCTTAACCGGAATGAGGAAAATGGCCTGGCACAGTTGTCTGCTTTGTCAGCAGGTGCAGTACCCCTGGCCACACCGGTTATTGAAATGCTCCATTACCGGTTTAAAAATAATATACTGCCTTCGCTGATTCATCAATATTACCTGAAAGCGGAAAGCAGTTATACGGATAAGGATCGGGTCAATAATTTTATCCGGTTATTTAAGGAAAATAAAGAATCCCTGGATTTTGACAGTATATGGCAGTTCAACCTGTACCGGTCCAAAAACGCGGTTAATGCCTCGATTCAGTTCCTCATTGAAGTGGATCCGGCTGCCGCTACAAAAGCCATTGGCTTACTTCAGGGTAAAAATGCAGATACCCGTATAGCCGGTGCGAGGATACTGGCCCAGGTAGCCACTGCTGCCGCATTAGACGCATTGAAAGCAAGTATTGAAACAGAAAAAGATGATGACGCGCGTGATATCATGCTCAGTGTGGCCGGTGACGAGTACCTGGCCGGTATCAATCTCGACAGCCTGGCCGGTATTATTGAAAAAACAAAGAAAAGAGGCAAGCTCAAAAAAGCCCTCACCCCCTGGCTGGAAGAAACTGAATTGCCCGCACTGTATTTTACAAGCGGCCGTCAGCTCACCACAGATGAAGTGCGCTTTATCCTGTACCGCATGTCGAGGGTAAAGGAACTGGTCACGGAGGCAGAGATCAAACCGGTGGTACAACAGATCGATCGCGGATCTTCCAATGCATTTGCCTTGGAAATATTCAAACGTTA
>CAZLRY010000465.1:0-2753 GCA_964561675.1 uncultured Chitinophaga sp. | reverse complement strand
CTGAATTTAAAATTTTCCTCAATGGCTTTCCGGATTGCTTCATTGGAAAGCAGTTCGATCATGATATCCGGGGAAACTTTATTGAGGTAGGCATTATGGAAAATATTCAGGTTATTCCGTAATTCACGGATTACCTGTTTCTTCAGCACGTCCGTGGTCTTTCCTTCACTGTTCAGGAAAGACAGCAGGTCTTTCAGTGGCCCCATTCCCGTTTTCAGCCATTCCAGGTTCATATTGCTTTAAGTAACTTTGGTGAGTGTCTGAAAACAAAATACGACATATCGCCCATTTTGACCTCGACTCTTTTTTCGTGTCCGTTGAGATCCGGAACAATCCTTCCCTGAAGGGAAAACCCGTACTGGTGGGCGGGTATGAACGGGGTGTGGTGGCGGCCTGCAGCTATGAAGCCCGGAAGTTTGGGATCCATTCCGCCATGCCGATGAAAAAAGCCATGCAACTTTGTCCGCAAGCCATTATCACCAATGCCAGCCGGGACCAGTACAGTAAGTATTCCCGCTGGGTGACTGATATTATTGCATCAAAAGTCCCTTTATTTGAAAAAGCGAGTATCGATGAATTTTATATTGACCTCACCGGTATGAATAAATTTTTCGGGGTCAGTAAATACGCTAAGGAACTCCGTGAGCTGATCATGTCGGAGACCGGCCTGCCTATTTCCTGCGGACTTTCCTCCGCCCGCTTTATCAGCAAGATGGCCACCAATGAAGCCAAGCCCAATGGCTTCCTGGAAATTCCTCATGGTAAAGAGATTGAATTTCTCTGGCCACTGGGTATTGAAAAAATAAACGGTGTGGGTAAGCAGACAGAGCAGCAATTGAAAAACTTTGGCATTTATACCATCGAAGACATTGCTAAAACCCCTGTTGAAGTAATGGAGCGGATCGGGGGTAAATGGGGAGAAAGCCTCTGGCACAAAGCCCATGGACGGGGCAGTGCAGACATTACCACTGACTGGGAGCAGAAGAGCATGAGTCATGAAAATACGTTTGATACCGACTATACAGACCTGTCCTTCCTGCATAAAGAACTGGTGCGACTAACCGAAAAAACGGCTTATTCATTAAGAGAGGATGAGAAAATGACCGGTTGTGTAACGGTGAAAATCCGCTATTCCGATTTTGAAACGACCAGTTGCCAGGAAACCATTGACTATACCGCCCTGGACGATACCCTGATCGCCAAGGTGAAAGACCTGTTTACTAAAAACTGGCTGAAAGGAAGGCCAGTCCGTTTACTGGGCGTACGTTTCAGTCACCTGATTCCGATTACCATGCAAATGAGCCTGTTTGATAATAATGCCGGAAAGCTTAATCTTTATAAAGCGGTGGATGAGATCAAGGACCGGTTTGGGAATAAACTGGTGACCAAGGCCGTTACCATCAAAAAAGAGAAAAAAGGAAACTAATATTCCTGTTTTCAATTAACAAATCCGGTTGTAGTTATTTACCTGAAGACAGGTGTCCGTGTTCCCGTTTGAAAGCCCCGGCCAGGAGAATAAAGAATAATAAAAAAGCACCGATCAGGATCAGGAATTCCTTGAGCATGCCAAGCCAGATAGCTGTACCAAAACTGACTGCCAGCAGAATCACCAGCAGGATAATCAGGCCCACACTCATTTTCTCCTTTTTACTTTTCCGGAAACCCATTTTGGCTTTTGTCATTTCCCAAGCCAGCCGCCACCTGAGCTTACGGCGTTGCTTACGGGTCAGGGTACCGGCCGCCAGGGCAGTCAAGGCAACGGCCAGCCAGGAAGGCAGGGAGTGGGAATCGGTTACAGGTGCAGTTAGCACAGATAAAAAGGAAAACAGGAGCATAAAGGATTCGTTTAACAGATGTACCGGTATACCGGAAATAGCTGCCCTAAAGTAGCCGCTCTTCTGGATTCCGGTATCCGTACTATTGGGTATTTCTCCCTTTGGGGAGAGGCAAAACCGCTTAACTTTGCCTGGGCTAGTTTACAGGTTTACAAGTTAACAGGTTAACAATTACGCTACTAAGTACGAATGGCTGTTTCCTTGTCAACCTGTCAACTTGTAAACTTATTAACTTGTCCCCTATCAACTTGTCAACTTTAAAATACGAACCATGTCACAACAATGGAAAGAATACCAGGAAAAAAACAATGAACGTTTCCTGAATGAAATGCTGGACCTGCTCCGCATCCCGTCAATCAGCGCCAAAATTGAAAACAAAGATGACATGCTGAAATGTGCTGAAGCCGTAAAGAAAAGTTTACTGGCTGCCGGCTGCGATAAAGCGGAAGTCATGCCTACAGCCGGTCACCCGGTTGTTTACGGAGAAAAAATCATTGACCCTTCCAAACCCACTGTATTGGTGTATGGACACTATGATGTTCAACCAGTGGATCCGATCGAACTCTGGCATAGCGGCCCCTTTGAACCTACGATCAAAGACGGTAAAGTTTTTGCCCGTGGTTCCGCCGATGATAAAGGACAATTTTACATGCATGTGAAAGCCCTGGAGATCATGAACCAGACTGGCACTATGTCCACCAATATCAAATTCCTGATCGAAGGGGAAGAAGAAGTGGGATCTCCCAATCTCGGCCCCTTTGTAGCTGCAAATAAAGACTTGCTCAAATGTGATGTGATCCTCATCAGTGACAGTGCCCTGCTGAGTATGGACACCCCTTCACTGGATGTGGGGATGAGAGGACTGAGTTATATTGAAGTGGAAGTGACCGGCGCCAACCGCGACCTGCACAGTGGTAC
>CAZLRY010000464.1:0-2762 GCA_964561675.1 uncultured Chitinophaga sp. | reverse complement strand
TTTTATAACGGCCAAAGGGAGTTATAACGGCTCCATCCTTTCAACAACTGATTCATCAATCCGATTGAGCCGATATTATAAAACCGGGAAGGACAGTTTTTATACGAAAAAAGTGCGTGTCAGCAACCGGCACAAAGAGGGACTTAAACTAAAAAAACTTCCTTTGTATGCCCGGGATACGATGGAGCTCTTACTGAAAGATATTCTTATCGTCAAAAAACCATGGATAAATAAACGGGGCTGGATGCTGATCCCTGCTTACCTCCTTGGAGGTGCGGTATTGGCCTTGCCGTTACTGCCTGTGGCAGCTATCACGAAAGGCCGTGCCGGTGTACGGAACTGGCTGCTGTTTGAAGGGTTAATGGTTGGCATTGCAGGTCCCTCACTATTTATCGGGACGCGAAGTAAGAAATATGTTATCGGGGAAAAATGGCAACTGCTGATAAAAGAGCCATGAGAAAATACTTTGTGCAACTTTGTTGCATTTAAGTATTTTGTATATATTTGCAGCATTGTTGCATTTATACTATTCTCCTGGCCCGCCTGCTTAAATATCAACTTCCGGATCTGACGGGTATGCTCAGTTCCTCCATTTGCCTGGTACATTGCCTGGCCACCCCTGTTTTGGTAACATTGGGTGCCGGCTTTTTTGCCTGGCCCGGCATCAAATACCTTTTCCTGGTCATTTCCTTTTTCTCGGTATTCTTCGCCACCCGTGAATCAAAACACACCCGCATCGCTGTTTTCCTTTGGATAAGTTTCTGGGGCTTTCTTTTTTCCTCCCTCTTCCATGAAGGAAGAGAGTGGCTGCATTACCTGAATTATTTTTTCTCCCTGCTGATCATCACCGGTCACCTCTTGCATCTGCGGCGCTGCCGGAAATGCAATCACCCGACTGCTTCAGCCGATACGAATAAAACCAACAACCAATGATCAACGAATCTGCCACCGGTAAATTACCGGTAACCGTATTGAGTGGTTTTCTGGGTGCCGGCAAAACCACCCTGCTCAATCATATCCTGCACAATAAAGAAGGATTGAAAGTAGCCGTGATCGTGAATGATATGAGCGAAGTGAATATTGATGCGCAGCTCGTGGAAAAAGAAGGCACGCTCTCCCGTACGGAAGAAAAGCTCGTGGAGATGAGCAATGGCTGTATCTGCTGTACTCTCCGTGAAGACCTGATGATGGAAGTGGAACGGCTGGCTGCAGAAAAACGATTTGACTACCTGCTGATTGAAAGTACCGGTATCAGTGAACCGATTCCGGTAGCACAAACCTTCTGTTATACCGATGAAGCAAAAGGCATCGACCTGTCCAGGTTCAGCTATATCGACAGTATGGTAACCGTGGTGGACTGTTATAATTTCTTCCGTGACTTTGGCAGTGCCGAACTGCTGGCTGAACGCCAACTCACCGATATGGAAGGGGACCAGCGCACCATCGTGAACCTGCTAACCGATCAGGTGGAGTTTGCCAACATTATCCTGCTCAATAAAACAGATCTCGTAGATGAAAAAACAGCAGGACTGCTGGAAGCCACGCTCCGTAAACTGAATCCGGGGGCAAAGATCATCCGTAGTCAGTTTGGTAAAGTGGACCCTGCTCATTTACTGAATACTAAACTCTTTGATTTCGACGAAGCATTATCATCCGCAGGCTGGCAGAAAGAACTGGATAAAGAACAGCATACCCCGGAAACCGAAGAATACGGGATCAGTTCTGTAGTCTTTCGCAGCCAGGTTCCGTTTCACCCGGTGCGTCTCTGGAAATACCTCAATGAAGAATATCCGGTTTCGATCATCAGGGCCAAGGGTTTATTCTGGCTCTCATCCCGTCCCAATGATGCCATCAATTTCTCTCAGGCCGGAGGTTCATCCCGTTTGGAAAAAGCCGGTGTATGGTGGGCCAGTATGCCCTATGCCGAGCGCATCCGTTACAATGCATTTCATGAAAACAAAGACCTCATCGAAAATAAATGGCATAAGCAGTGGGGCGACCGTTTGAATGAGCTGGTCTTTATCGGTCAGGAACTTGATAAAGAAACATTGCTGAAAGAATTAACGGGATGCCTTTTACAGGAGAATGAATACTTCTTATATGAACATGGAATAAAAGTAGCGGATCCCTTTCCTAAAAATATTTAGTCTGTTGCTGAACCCTTTCCTTTGACTATTTTTTTCTCAATGACCTGTCTCACCAGGTCAGTCTCGAATCCCCGGGCCACCAGGAAATCCTGTGTCTTTTTGCGTCGAATGATATACTGATCAGATTTAAGTGATGCATACCGTTCCAGTGCCATCTTTTCCAGCACGGCCATGTATTCCTCCTCATCAATCTGTTTCATCGCTTTCTTAATACAATACTCACTCACCTGTTTCTGCTTCAGTTCATATTTGATCTTCACCCGGCCCCAATGCTTCACCCGCCACTTGCCCCCGGCAAAAGCGATCGCAAACCGTTCTTCATTTAAATAGTTCTCCTCGATAAGCGTTGAAATAATTTCATCATGATCTTTCTTCCACACCCCGAGGTCATACAACTTCTCTTTCACCTCACTATGCGCCCGCTCCTGGTAAGCACAATAGTGCTTCAGTTTTTGCAGGGCTTGTTCTTTGGTGAGGGATTTTTTGTACATGGGGCAAAGATAGGAATCGTCGACTTTCGTACTGGTCGCCTTCGGTACGACTGCCTCACTAATTATGACTTCGCCCCTGAATATCCCGTAAAGAGGCAGTCTACTCAGTCTGACAACATCATTC
>CAZLRY010000463.1:0-2765 GCA_964561675.1 uncultured Chitinophaga sp. | reverse complement strand
AGCGGGACGTATGGGAAATGGCAGAAGCAGGTACGAAGTTAGAAGTACGAGGTACGAGCGGATTACGTAAAAAAGATTGAGCTTATTGTTTTAGATTGAATAAACATAGGAGGGGCTGTTTCCTGACAACTGACAGCTGACAACCGACAACTGATAACTTACTATGGAAGTACACGCACATTCCCACGCCCACGGCAAAAAAACCTGGAAATCCTATTTCTGGGAGTTCCTCATGCTGTTCCTCGCAGTATTCTGCGGATTCCTGGCCGAGTACCAGCTGGAACATAAAATAGAGAAAGACCGGGAAAAACAATATGCCAGTTCACTTTATGAGGATACAAAAATAGATACGTTCACTATAAAGGAAGCCATACGTATAAACGATTTTGTTACCCGAAAAATTGATACGTTCCGGAATCTGGTTCAGTACCAGCCGCTTACTTCGCTGCCAGCAGGCACCTGGTATTATTACGGCCGGTTTGGTACCCGTTTCATGTCTGTGGCCTTTCAGGATGCCACTTTGCACCAGTTAAAAAGCTCCGGCGGCCTCCGCTATTTTAAAAATCGTGAAGTATCAGATGCGATAGCGCAGTATGACCAGGCATGCCGCCGGCTGCAGACACAGTTAGATTTGCAGGACGCGGTTTATCCCCTTCTGCTGAGTACACGAAATAATCTATTCAATGCCTGGTATTTTGATGAGGTGATGAACCTGAATCTGTCTGCTGAGAAGATTGATTCGTTCAAACAAAAAACAATGCCCTTTCTGAGTGAAAAGAAAGAGGATTTTATTCAATATGCAAATATCTGCCAATTACGCTCCTTCAATAACAAGAGTCTGATAGAAAGAAAATTGGAAACATTAAATAAGGCGGAACAACTGCTGGCTATTCTTAAAATTAAATACAAACTGAAATAACTATAAAGAATGGAAGTACATGCACACTCCCACACCCCCCGAAAAAAATGGACTCATTATTTCTGGGAGTTTTTAATGCTATTCCTCGCCGTGTTCTGCGGATTTTTTGCCGAATACCAGCTGGAGCATAAAATAGAAAAAGAAAGAGCTAAAAAGTATATGTATGATATGGTGGAAAACCTGAAATACGACACCACCCGCTATAACAGGAACCTGCAGGCAAATATGGAGATGGGGCTTAAGTTGGATAGTTTCAGGACGGCGGTGAGTGCTGCGGTAAAAGGGAAGATCGAGGGCAACCTTCTTTATGACCTTTGGATGAAATGCGGCAATTTCAACTCTGTTGTATTTAACAGGACAGCCATTACTCAATTAAAAAATTCGGGTAGTTTCCGCCTGATAAAAAACGATGTACTCTCCTCCTCGATCAGTGATTATTATGAACGGAAAATTACGGCCTGTGAGGAACAGGAAGATAAATTGAGAAATATAAACCAGCAACTGACAAATAGCAGTGCCCGTTTTTTTGATTATGAGCCTTTCGATGCCCTGCTCCGGACCGAGAATGAATATGGAAAACCATTACCTGATTCGATCAATGAAAGAATGAAAAATGTCCTGAACAGCAACCCACCCCTTGCATTAATGAACACCAACCCGGCTGATCTCAGGCTTTTGTATAACGAAATTGCCATGAAAGAACAGGCAATGAAGGAGTATAATTCTTTTCTCCGCTGGGCAAAGGGTACTGCCGATATATTAATGATACAGATCAAAGAAGAATATCATATTAAATGATACAGGATGAGTGGAGTGACAGGAGCTTTGAGGTATAAGCCGGCCGGTAAAGGCAGGCTAAGAGCAGATGACGTAAAAGAGATTGAAACAATCAATTTAAACTGAACATTCAAAGGAGGGGCTGTTTCCTGGCAACTGACAGCTGACATCCGACAACTGATAACTTACTATGGAAGTACACGCCCACTCCCACGCTCACGGAAAAAAAACCTGGAAATCTTATATCTGGGAGTTCCTTATGTTGTTTCTCGCCGTCTTTTGCGGATTCCTTGCTGAGTACCAGCTGGAGCATAAGATCGAGAAGGACCGGGAAAAACAGTTCATCAACTCGTTGATCGAGGACCTCAAGGATGACGAGCAGGTGCTGAATAAAATGATCGAACGGGAGCAGGAGGGCGTGGCGAGTCTGGACACCCTGATGAATTTGCTGAACAATCCCGTTCTGGCCAAACAGGAAGGCGACAAGCTTTATTATGCCGCAAGAATGGGACCCCGGTATATCCCCTTTGCAAACAACAGCCGGACCTTTGACCAGCTGAAATATTCCGGTGGTTTCCGGTTGATCCGGTATCCGGAGGCATCCAATAAAATAATGGATTATTATAACCAGTTTTCCCTCTTACGGTTATTGGAAGAAAATTATAACCGCGAATTTGATTACTATAAAAATAGTGCCGCCAGGATATTGGATCCGGTTATTCTAAGAAGACAGGAAACAAACAATGGGGAAATTCTGAGAAGTAGTGACAACCCCGCAATCAGAACTTATGACAACGAGCTGCTGAAAGAAATGAGCTTTCACACCTTGCAAATGAATGGCTCCAGAAGGTCAAAACTGCTGATCCTGGAAGACCTTAAAAAAAGCGGTGCCGGTTTGATGGAATATTTAAAGGGTAAATATCGGCTGAAGTGAGGGAAAAGCAGCAAATTACGGAGTACGAACTACGAAGTACAAAAAGAGGACTTAAAAGAGAGTGGATCTGTTATTTTAGATTGAACCTGCTAAGAAGGTCCTAACAACTATCAGCTAACAACCAACAACTGATTC
>CAZLRY010000462.1:0-2780 GCA_964561675.1 uncultured Chitinophaga sp. | reverse complement strand
AGGCTTTAATGGAATCTAT
Organism: uncultured Chitinophaga sp.; assembly: GCA_964561675.1. Classification (GTDB taxonomy): domain Bacteria; phylum Bacteroidota; class Bacteroidia; order Chitinophagales; family Chitinophagaceae; genus JJ008. The sequence continues at coordinate 2,761 of CAZLRY010000462.1, read as the reverse complement.
GATGAACCGGGGGATCTCGGTTTTCCGTTGCTCCATCACCATCCTGAATTGCTGCTCATTCATGCCCATATTTTTTTGGAGCATGGGTTTGGCCACAAAAGGAAAAATGGTCATAGATAACATATTCATCAGCAGGTGAAGTGGATGAATATCTTTAATCGTTCCCTTCGCTTTCTCTGCTTCGATCTGGGCCAGGAATTTTTCCGGTTTGGGGGTGGACTTCCCTTTCCAGACTTTTCCAAGAAAATAATTCGGATCCCGGTGTATTTCATTCAGCACAAAAAGCGGCAGGTAAGGATTCTCCATCACCAGGCTGATATATTCTTCACAGAACTTTTCAATTTTTTCGAATAGCGGAAGCTCGGCTGTAAATACTTCATTGATCCTGGGAAAGAGCCGGTTGGCTGCTTCCATAAAAATCACTTCAAACAGCTTCTCCTTGTTCTTGAAATAGTAATGCACCAGTGCCTTGTTAATCCCCGCCTCATCGGCAATATCCTGCATCCGGGCCCCGGCCATACCATCCCGGACAAAGACCTTCTTCGCAGCGGCGAGGATCTGCTCCTCCGTTGTTTTATCTTTCTGTTTTTTGGGCATTTTAACCAAATGGTTAACAAAGATGGGAAGTTTTAACCAAATGGTCAAATTTAAATTCAGGTGTCAGTTGTCGGCTGCCAGATGTCAGGGGCGTACATAATTCGATGCATCCTGTTCCCGCCAGTAATAGCGCTTCCTGGGTTCAGACTCTCCAGACACCTGACACCAGACACCTGACACCTACTTTAGTGAGTAATTAAACGAAAACTGATAAATCGGCACCGAATAATCAATCTCCGGCGGCTTTGTGTATTTGTAGTACAGCACTTTGATATTCACCAGCCGGGTGATCTCCACCCCCCAGCCTATGGACCAGCCCTTATAAAGGCCATTCGTTTGAATGTCCGGCAGGAATTCTTTTAACTGCGATGGGTTGGTATAACAACTGATATACCGCCAGGCCAGCCAGGTGACACCCATATTTTGTTTGTTGGATCGTTCCCAGGCACCGGTCTGGATATATAGCCCCAGCGCGCCGAAACCATTGAGAAAGTTAACGGGCTTACCGGTCAGCGGATCCGTGATCAAACCGGTACGGACACCTGTTAATACCCTTTCCCCGAAATGATATAACAATCCGGTCTTGGTCAGCTTCTCTTTTTTACGGGTAAAATAAATAACCCCATCCACTGAGAGATTGGCAAGTCCACTGAGGGGATTGATGAAATTAGTCACCAGGGATTCATTGCTCTGCTGGAATCCGGGTATTTGTTGCTGGAAATTATTAGAGGAAACCCCCGAATAAAATGAAAGCGGTAACGCAAATTTGCCGGGCTCGCCGATAAATAAACGGATAAAACGGGCCGAGGCATTTACCTGTCCGTTATTGACAATATCGATAAAGCCACTGGTGAATATCTCCGGCTTGTAATTAGCAGCCATCGCGACTGCTAGCTTTGTTGCCGCACTGCTATCTGTTCCCTTTGGCTCAGGTGGTTTTGTCTGCGGCCATAAAAAAGCCGGCAGCAGCAATAGCCAGGCTGTCAGAATCAGTTGCATACGAGTGCTCTTTCAAATGATACAGAAACATGCCGGCTATGAGTGCCGTATAAGTAAGGTGTGGGAAAATAACAGCCGGGTCGTCGGTGACTCCCCGGCTACTAAAAATTAATTAACGATGCTGAGCACTGCACAGAGTGCCATAATACTCAGTGTACAGTTAGCTGTCATCGAACCTGTTGCCAGGCAAAGTGCACGGCATGTGGGATTAAATACACAGGCGGCCATCATACAACTGAAACACTCTCCGGCAGTGAGTACATTACTACAAGGGGCAGCAGCACGGGCGCCCAGATTATACCGCGTTGATACCTGATCCGGTATGGCGAACGGTGTATACTGACTGAGCGTACCGTCATTGAAAACGGCTTTACCTGCCAGGTATTCGTCATAATTAAGATCATAAATCCGGACAGTACCTGTAGCGGACTCATCATTATATTCACGCAGGTCCTTATACAATAACAGGTAACGGGCATTGCGAGGCAACCCGTTATAGTCATCCCGCACCCTGATGGCCTGTAGCTGTCCTACGATTTTCTTTTTACCATTATACAGTCCGCTAAAGGAGAGGTAAATAACCGGCACCTGCTTTTGCAATTCACCAGTCGTGGCAAGGCCAACATAGCTTTGCTTCAGGTCCGGCATTCCGGTTTTCCCAAATGCTGAATGATTGATCACATGGGCATAATCTGCAGATGAAAGAAATTCCTGCAGGATTGCATTGTCACCCGTTTGCGCACGGGTACCTATGCTCAGCGCACTGAGCAGTACAAATAAATAAAATTTCATGGCTATACTTTTACCGCCTACTCTTGATCCGTTTTTCGGCATCCACGGATCCTGTTATCAGGACAAACCGAAAATAGAGCGGCGATAAAAAATGACCATGGGTTTTTCAACAGGAAAGAGTGCTTTTTTTCGGAAGAAAGACTGAGGGAAAGAGAGAGGCTAGAAGCGAGAAGCTAGAAGGGCCTGCTAAGAAACGATATCTAAAAGAAACGCACCAGTTTCTACTGATGCTTTTCAAATAATACAATATTCTACCAACACCCCTCAGTATGGGCTGTTGACTACTAACTACCGACTACGAACTACTAACTACTCAGACCAGCTCATCACATAATCCCCGTTCTCAATCTCCAATGCTTGTTTGGTGAGCATG
>CAZLRY010000461.1:0-2793 GCA_964561675.1 uncultured Chitinophaga sp. | reverse complement strand
GGTTCCCAGGAAACGGGCGCTTTTTTATCTTTTGCAAAAAGGAATAAAGAAGTTTTACGGATCGCCTTTTCAAAATCAGCCAGGCCGGCCGTTTTAGCATAATCAAATGCAAACACCAGTCCGAATGCGGTATTGGGATGTACACCAGTCCGGTTGGCATAGGTCTGTTTGGGCAAAAAAGCCTGCCAGAGTGAAATGATTTTTTTCGTCAGGGGCTGCAGCGCCTGGTGCCATCTCTCCGCATCCGGATCAGTCCAGGTCATTAACTCTTCATCCAGTTTGAGCAGCCAGGCCCACCCGTATGTTCTTTCCCAGCCGCCGGTCAGGGGAATATCAAAATACCGAAGTTCCTGTTCAATATTTTCAATGGTAATCGTCCGGTTGATCGCTTTCCGGATTGCCCCGGCTTCCGGCAGGTCTGGAAATAGTTTAAGGAGTCTGATCAGCATCCAGTGGCCATGTACGGATGAGTGCCAGTCAAAACAGCCATAGAAGGTGGGGTGGAGTTGCCTTGGCAACAGGACATGGTCACTATCACGGTATGAGGTATGACTGGTTTTATTGGGAAACTCCTGTTCCATACATTTCAACGGGAGCAATGCCAGTTTAGTAGCGCCGGCAGTGGTAAGGGAAAAAGCGCTGCTGTCTTTATTAATCAAAAAAAGCGGCGGCTGCTGACTGAACATATCAAGTGGTAAAACCAGTAACAGGAATAGTATTGTTCGGATCATGGTTAAAATTAGAAATAAAACAACAGGAAAGTACCGGCAAAAAAAAACTGTTCCGGATGAGGGAACAGTTAATTATTTAAATCAAATCGTTTAATATCTGTCACGGGGTGGACGGGAATTATTCCCATATCCGCCACCACTGCCACCTCTATAACCGCCGCCACCGCCGCTTCCACCACCGTATCCTCCGCGATCTCCGCCACCACCACCATATCCACCGCCGCCACCACGGTTCGGACGGAAACCGCCTCCGCCACCACCTTGTTTATCTTCGGCTTCTTTTACCACCAGTACTTTTTTACCGATTGGCAAATCGTTCAGCCCTTCAATTGCTTCTTTAGCTTCCTGGGCATTCGCCATTTCCACAAAGGCAAAACCTTTACTCTTGCCAGTTTCACGATCCATAGCTACTTTCACGGAAACGACGGTTCCGAACTTCTCAAAAAATTCTTCCAATTCCGCATCATCCATATCGTACGGCAAACCGGCAACAAAAAGTTTCATCTACTAAATTTTTAACAAATGTAATAACTTAAACGGGTAATAGTCAACCTTATTTCCACAAATTACCGTAAAAAGGTTTAATTCCCTTCGTCTATTTTTTTCCCGGCAAAATAACCTCCTGCAGCCCCTAAAATGAGACCCAGCGTCATCCAAAGCAGTACCCCGCCTGACGCAAAAAAGGCTACGGCAAAACCTACGAGTCCGCCCACGATCATGACAATAGTTGTTGCTTTTCCGTTGCTGCCGGCGGAAGTGGCAGTATCATGGCTTTGCCTGAACTGCTTCACATGTTCACGGTGTTTTTTGCGGTGATGTGATCTGGCCATTTTTTTATTTTGAAATTACAGCATGTTTGGCGGTCGGAAAAGGGAATTGATCAGAATCATACAGCCCCGCCGGTAAAACCTGATTTCAAACAGCTGTTCAGGTAATTACACAATCCACTTACCTTTAAAGAGCATTCAAAAACCACAATTATGCGTATCTGCTCATTCCTTACTGTTCTGCTGTTATCCGGTTACTTAATGACTGCACAACAGACTCAAAAGCCGCCACTTCATGCAAAAAACTGGATGGCCATCACCGGTAAGCCTTTAGCGGCTACGGCGGGAGCTATCACCTTTCAGAAGGGGGGAAATGCCGTGGACGCTGCCTGTGCCATGCTGGCGGCAACCTGTACCATGTGGGATGTACTTAGCTGGGGAGGCGAGACACAGGTTCTTTTATATAATCCCAAGACAAAAAAAGTGATTGCTATCAACGCCATGGGAGTGGCACCAACAGGAGCTACACCGGAGTTCTTCAAATCAAAGGGCTATAATTTTCCACCTGAATTTGGGGCACTGGCCGCCACCACTCCGGGTACACCCGGCGGTATTTGTTATATGCTGGCCGAATATGGAACGCTCTCTTTAAAAGAAGTACTGGCACCAGCCATGCAACTGGCTGCCGGATATCCAATAGAAGCGCAGACGGCCAACAGCATTGAAAGAGGCAAGGCCCGGATCAAGGAATGGCCGTACAGTAAAAAAGTTTTTCTCACACATCCCGGAGAAAAAAGAGAAGCACCAGAAGCCGGAGAGATTTTTATTCAACAGGATCTGCTCAATACGTTAACTAAAATGGTAGAGGCCGAACAGGTCGCACTCAAACAAAAGAAAAGCCGCAAAGCAGCCATTATGGCCGCATTTGACCGGTTTTACAAAGGCGATATTGCCCGTGAATTTGTAAGGGGTTGCCAGGAACAGGGCGGACTGATCACGATGGATGACCTGGCGCGCTGGAAACCGATTGAAGAAGAACCCCTGTCGGTCAATTACAAAGGAATCGACGTGTATAAATTACAACAATGGACGCAGGGACCGGTTATGCTGCAGGCCCTGAATATCCTGGAGCAAAAAGACCTGAAATCGATGGGGTATAACAGTACCGCCTATATTCATACACTTTACCAGGCCATGAATCTGTCATTCGCAGACCGTGACTTTTATTATGGGGATCCCTATTTCCCCCCGCAGGAGCCGATGAAAGGATTGCTGAGCAAAGAGTATGCACGGCA
>CAZLRY010000460.1:0-2800 GCA_964561675.1 uncultured Chitinophaga sp. | reverse complement strand
GGGTGGTTGCAGCCGCTGTAGCAGTTGGTTGATAAAGGCTTCCGCCTCTTTTTCATCCCGTTTAAAATATAGTTTATGGTAGAAAGTAGAATTAAACCAGTTTTTGTACCATGCCTGCTCCGTCATATGGCAAATGTAAGCAGGTCAGTTAAAAAAAACGATTGAATCTGAAATGCGTATTTTTGCAGCCTTAAAAAAATAAAGTGGCACTAATCAAGAGTATTTCAGGAATCCGTGGAACGATCGGCGGGAAACCGGGAGACAACCTGACCCCGGTGGATATTGTGAAGTTTGCAGCAGCCTACGGTACGATCATGGCTGAAGGGAAGGAGCGTACAAAAATTGTAATTGGCCGTGATGGCCGGATCAGCGGTGCGATGGTACAGGAACTGGTTGTCAATACATTGACCGGCCTTGGTATTGATGTGGTGGATCTGGGTCTCTCCACAACCCCTACAGTGGAAGTAGCGGTGAAGATGGCCAACGCCGACGGTGGTATCATCCTTACAGCCAGTCATAATCCAAAAGAATGGAATGCACTCAAACTGCTGAATGAGGACGGTGAATTTATATCTGCCGAAACCGGTGCCCGTGTACTGGAACTGGCTGCAAAGGAGGAATTTGTGTTTGCATCAGTTGATAAACTTGGAACGGTCATGGCCGATGACAGTTATGGTCAGCTCCATATTGATGCCATTTTGCAATACCCGCTTGTTAATAAGGCGGCTATAGCGAATCAAAACTTCAAAGTGGTGGTAGATGCCATTAATTCAACGGGCGCCATCTATGTTCCTGCTTTGTTGAAGGCATTGGGGGTAAATGAGGTGATTGTGTTAAACGGGGAAGTCAACGGAAAATTTGCCCATAACCCGGAACCGCTTCCTGAGCACCTTTCCCAACTGTGTAATGAAGTGGTGAAACAGCAGGCCGACCTCGGCATTGCCGTGGATCCGGATGTGGACCGGCTTTGTTTTGTGAATGAGGACGGAACTTTATTTGGAGAAGAATATACATTGGTGGCAGTGGCAGACTATGTGCTAAGTAAGCGTAAAGGGAATACGGTCAGTAATATGAGCAGCACCAAGGCACTGAAAGAAGTAACCATTAAACATGGTGGATCTTACTCGCCCTCGGCTGTTGGAGAAGTGAATGTGGTGAAGAAGATGAAGGAAACTAATGCAGTGATCGGCGGGGAAGGAAATGGTGGCATCATTGTTCCGGATTTTCATTATGGCCGTGATGCCCTGATTGGTATCGCTTTATTCCTGAGTCACCTGGCTGATCAGAAGAAAGGAATTAAATCCTTAAGAGGTACCTATCCGGATTATTTTATTTCCAAGAACAAGATTGAATTGCAGAACGGGGTGGATGTTCAGGGAATTTTTGAGAAAATCAAAGTAAAATACAAGAACCAGCCGATCAATAACGAAGACGGGTTGAAGATCGAGTTTGAAAACGACTGGGTACACCTGCGTACGTCCAACACCGAACCCATTATCCGCATTTATGCAGAAAGTGATTTTGAGACCAAGGCCAATAATATTGCCGGTCAGCTGATGCGTGATATCCGTGAGTTTAGTTAGGCGGTTTTTGATTCATTAGCACTTTCCGCTACGCGGAATACATTAACACATAGGTTTGATTTTTCACTAAAGTTCAAATAGCATTATAATCACTGCTGTCCTAAGGCGGGAACAATCTATAAGAATAACATAGGAACCACATAGAATACAATCTATAACTATGTATCTCCTATGTCTCTATGTGTCTATGTGTTAAAAAATCGGCGTAGCCGACCTCCGCTAACCGGAATACGTTAACACATAGTAAACAATTTCTAACTATGTGTTTCCTATGTCTCTATGTGCCTATGTGTTAAAAAAAAATCGGCGTAGCCGACTTTTTAAAGAAAGCGTATTAAAACGATAATTTCATCCCCATCCCATGCCGCGTAAATCCGAGATTGAGTTGTGGTTTTCGCCAACTGCTTTTACCTAATCCGCTATTATAGGTGTGAATGGCATTACGGGCTCTTTTGGAAAAGGCGATCTCAAATGGAATTGCTGCTATGATCAATCCTGCACCGATACCGGCCAATGTCCAGTTAGCTTCACCTCCACCTGCAGCTGCACCAATCGGCCAGCCGACCATGAAACCACCCACACCGGAAAAGACAGCGGAGAAGGCCTGGTTTGTCCTGGCTTTTTTCATTTCTGAATAGGCAGCGGGATTTTCTTTTAGTTTTTCCATCAGCCCTGCGGCACTTAGTTTCTGATCATTCTGCCGGTAGGTGGTTCCCCAGAAATTTTTACGGATCTCAATACTTCCAGGCTGCTGGGCTGTTAGTTGCGTAATAAATACTGTCAGGAATAAGCTTACAAGAACGCGTCGCATAAAGTCAGGTCTTTTATTTAAAAAAAATTAAATCAGCTTTTCCGGTTTCAATGGTAATTCGGTCAGCCGTTTGCCGGTGGCATTAAAAACGGCATTGGCCAGGGCCGAAGCGAAACCAATCAAGGCAATTTCGCCCACCCCTTTTGAACCCATCGGGTTGATCACCGGATCCGCCAGGTCCGGGAACCAGGTATGAATAAAGGGCACATCCCGGTGACGGGGTACCTGGTAGGAACCCAATGTATCGTTCAGGTATTTGCCGGTTACTTTATCAATCAGGGCTTCTTCTGTTAGCGCCATACCGATACCACCTACCGCACCGCCAATCATCTGGCTGCGGGCGGTCTTCGGGCTTACGATTTTCCCGCCATCGCCGGTACAGACTACTTTCAGGAATTCAATTGCA
>CAZLRY010000459.1:0-2801 GCA_964561675.1 uncultured Chitinophaga sp. | reverse complement strand
GTCAATTAGGCGTGCCGATCGATGGCATCATCCAGGACTGGCAGTACTGGAGCAGCAATTATTTGTGGAATGCGATGGAATTTCTCAATCCTGACTTCGGTAACCCCAAAAAAATGATCAGCGATATCCATGGTCTCAATGCGCACATGGCCATTTCCATCTGGAACTCTTTTGGCCCCGAGACCAAACAATACCGCGAACTGGATTCCATCAAAGCCCTGATGAATTTCGGTACCTGGCCGCTCTCCGGGGTGGACAAATGGCCGCCGCTGCGGGAGTATCCCTCCGGTGTCAAAGTTTACGATCCCTATAATCCGCAGGCAAGAGATATCTACTGGAAATATCTAAGTAAAATGCATGCCCTCGGTCTCGATGCCTGGTGGATGGATTCCTCCGAACCCGATCATATGGACTTCAAAGATGAAGATCTGAACAACAAAACATATCTCGGTTCCTTCCGCAAAGTACGCAATGCCTTTCCGCTGATGACCGTAGGCGGTGTGTATACACATCAGCGACAGGTGGATTCGTCCAAACGCATTTTCATTCTTACGCGTTCCGCTTTTGCGGGACAACAACGCTATGGCGCCAATACCTGGTCGGGCGATGTGACGGCTTCCTGGTCTGCCCTTCGCAATCAGATTTCCGCCGGTCTCAATTTCTCTCTCACGGGTATTCCGTACTGGAATAGTGATATCGGCGGTTTCTTTCTCGGTCAGTTCCGCAAACCCCTCGCCAATGCCGATTACCGCGAGCTCTATACCCGCTGGCTGCAGTTCGGTACTTTTTGTCCCATGATGCGCTCACACGGCACCGATGCACCCCGTGAGATCTACCAGTTCGGCAGCAAGGGTGAACCCGTGTATGATGCTATAGAAAAATATATCCGTCTCCGTTACCGCTTACTGCCCTATATCTATTCCACGTCCTGGCAAGTGACCCATAATCACTCCTCCATGATGCGGGCCCTGGTGATGGATTTTGCCAATGATAAAAAAGCACTCGATATCAATGACCAATTTATGTTTGGCCGCTCCCTGATGGTAGCCCCGGTAACGGAACGTCAGTATGCAAAGGCAACGGGCGTAAATGGCAAAGACACGATCTACACGCCCGACTATTCCGTTACCCGTTCAAAGCAGGTGTACCTGCCCGCCGGCACCAACTGGATTGATTTCTGGACCGGCACCTCTCATACTGGCGGACAAACCATTGCTAAAGAAACCCCGCTGAATATAGTACCGCTCTATGTAAAGGCCGGCAGCATCCTGCCCATGGGTCCTGATGTACAATATGCCACCGAAAAGAAATGGGATGACCTCGAACTCCGCATTTATCCCGGAGCCGATGGTGAGTTTGTGTTGTATGAAGATGAGAACGACAATTACAATTATGAACGAGGCCAGTACAGCGAGATCCGTTTTTCCTGGAATGATAAAAAGAAACAGTTGACCATTGCCGATCGTACGGGCAAGCACCCTGGTATGCTGGAAAAGCGAATCTTCCGTATAGTGCTTGTTAACGAAAAACAAGGAATCGGAGATCAGCCTTCTGCTGGTGATGTACTTAAGGTGGAGTATGAGGGGAAGAAGATGGTGGTAGGATTGTAGAATGGATGAAGAGGAAAAAGCTATCACCCAGCCCTTTATTATAATTGTAGTATCAACGTTTCACAAGCCAAATCCTATTGTAGTGTTTAGCTTTATAATAAAATACCGGATATTCATTGGAATTGCATACCTGGCATTAGGCTATATAAGACCCAGTCTTTGTTTTTTATTACTGGGTCTTATATTCCTATACTTTGGAATTACTACTATTTTTCAACTATGGAAACTCTATAGGTCTGGTGTTGAATGTAATGCTAAAATTTTATCCTACGAAACAGATGACGAAGGCTATAAAACACCGGTAATGGAATTCAATACGGCGGATGGAAAATCAATAACAGAAAAACCATGGGTATACGGCTCGTCTGATTTAAGTAAAATCCGTACCTATTCTGAAAAACTTAATGAACCTACAAAAGTCATCTATAATTCAGATCATCCGGAAGAGTTTGTGTTGAAAAGCGAATTTGGGTTTAATTTCTTTATATTGATCTTGTTAATAGCAGGAGGGATATTTGCAACTGGTTTTGCAATTAGTGCCTTGTTTGGGTTTGTGCCCGGATTTAAGTAACACCTTTGATATCCTTGGGAAACGGGCCGGATTGTAAAGAAGAATAACCCACAGTCCCTAAAAATACCAGATTCCTCCTTCCCTTCGACAAACTCAGGGTAAACTTTGGAATCTCCCTTTTCTTCATCTGCCTTCACCACCACCCCTCGCTTCGCTTCGGGGTGACAAGGTTTCTTAGATCATCTGTCATTTTAAGTAGCCGGGATTTACTCAGCGTAATTCTAAAGTTCTTAATACAACCCGACTATAAGAAGATGGTTGAAAATGGAGTTTAACCGCCTGTGCTTTATTTAACAATTCCTTGTGTGCCGGCAATACATTGCAGTCCGAACTTTAGTGACAAACCACTGCCATGCCAAAAATCTCCATTCTGCTTTGGACAATCCTGCTTGTCCTTGCCATTCAATCCAACGCGATCGCCCAAGCCCCCAACTTCACCGGCACCTGGGTAATGAATAAAGAAAAAAGTAAAATAGAAGATCCGTCTGAGGGCCTGACCGGAAGTATTTTCAGGATCAAACAAGAGGGCAACAAATTCCGCATCAAGATCTATCATATCTATGGTGAAAAAGAAAAGAAGATCGGTTTCAAGATGAAGGCCGATGGCAGGACTCGTAAGG
>CAZLRY010000458.1:0-2812 GCA_964561675.1 uncultured Chitinophaga sp. | reverse complement strand
GTTTTTCAGGAATTCATAACGGAGACCGCCATCCACATAATAGTTGGCTTTTACATAACCTTGGGAGGCACTGGCCTGGCCAAACATACCACCACCACCGCCACCAAACATACCACCACCACGGCCACCACCGCCACCACCACTTCCGCCCGGAGGCAGGATAGTTTTGGAGTTGAATTCACCCGAGAGCTGGATACTGAAATTCTTTGGCAGTTTGAACGTATTATTCAGCTTAATGAACCAGCTGGCAAAAGGGTCCTGTTCCGGCTGGCCTGGTATATTCAGCTTGATCTTGGATGTAAACAGGCTTAAGTTAGTCGTCAGATCCCACCATTTCACCATTTTGTTTCTGGATACAAGTTCAAGGCCGGTAACATAACTGCTGCTGGCATTGATATAGGTATTGATCAGCACTTCCTTCCCACTGGTATTGGTCTCTTTATCCTGGTAGCGGGTGATCAGGTCGTTGGTATTTTTAAAATATGCGGAAGCAATAAAGTTGTCTTTGTTTTTAAACGTCTTTTGATAAGACAATTCAAGTGAGTTGGTAAACTCCGGGCTCAGACCCGGATTACCCCGGCTGATATTCAGGGAGTCTGAATAATCCGTATAGGGATAGAGCTGGAAGAAATTAGGCCGGTTGATTTTCCGGGAATAGTTCAACTGCAGGTCCTGATCGTTTTTCAATTTCTGGTTCAGGAAGATGCTCGGAAACAAGCTGACCGGAAACTGGATACTGAAGCTTTGTCCTTTATCGGGCAGATTACCCACATAATCGGAACTCTCTACACGTAAACCCAGCTGATAACCGAAATTCTTGTACTGGTTGGAGTATGTGGCATAAGCCGCATATACATTGTCTGTGCTGTTATAATTCACAGATTGGTCAGGTACTAAAGTCAGACTACCGCCTGCACCCACGATATAAAAGTTGTTCTTATTATCCACTTTTCGAAACTGGGCTCTTAAGCCGGCTTCCAGTTTTGATTTTTCCGTAAGTGGCTTTGTATAATCGGTTTGTACCACGATATTTTCATTGCTGCCACTGCCGTCCTGCCGCTGATTGAAAGTGCTGACTAAACTGCTGAAATAGTCACTGTAATAATTCGTATTGACCAGGTTCAGGTTATCGTTTTTACTCCGGTTGTAATTAATATCAGCCGTCCATTCTTCCCCTTGTTTGGGGAAGAGGTGTTTGAAGCTGATCATGGCACCGGTATTGTTGAACCGGCTGTTGCTGTTGGAAGACCGGTCACTGTAAGATGATTTAATGACAGGGTAGAGGGAGTCAATTTCAATATCACTGGCCGAGTAAGGTTTGAAACGGCCCTGGGCCCTGTTACCGGCAATAGACAGCGTATTCCGGTTGTCGAGGAAAAAGTCGAAACCACCACGGAAAAACATAAACTGTCCTTTTGAAACGCTTTCGTCGATCTGTTGAAGGGCTGTATTGGGAGTGCCGATCAGGGTGGTACGATCCGTGGTACCGTTGCTGATTGATTTCCGTTGGTTCAGGTTGGCATTCAGGAAGAAATTCACCTTGTCCTTCCGGATATTGATATCGCCACCCAGTCCGATACGACCTCTTGAATCCACGTTGGAACGGAGACTACCGCTGTAGCCTACCCGCTTATTTTTCTTCAATACCACATTGAGAATACCGGCTGTTCCGCCGGACGCATCAAATTTAGCGGATGGATTGGTGATGATTTCCACGCTTTCGATCGCATCGGCAGGAATCTGGTCGAGGCTGAGGTTAGTAGGACGGCCATCCACAAAGATCTGCGGGGAATTATTCCGCATCGTTACATTTCCATCAATATCCACACTGATCGAGGGCACATTCCGCATCACATCCACTGCTGTTCCGCCGGCAGAAACGAGATTCTTATCTACATTAAAAACTTTGCGGTCAATTCCCAGTCTTAAACCTGGATTAGTAGCGGTTACAGTAACATTATCGAGTGTTTTTTCTTCCACATCTATTTTGATATTGCCAAGGTCCTTGTCCAGGGCGGCCATCATCGCGGCCATATCTCCACCGGGCTTGATGCCAAAGGATACGTTTTGTTCATAGGGTTTAAAACCTACGATGCTTACCTGTAATTTGTATTGACCGAAAGCCGGCACATTTTCAAGCCGGAAATCACCATGATTATCGGTCAGCATACCGGCAACCACCACCTCTTTTCTTTTTTTTGTGGCGGAATCTAAGCGGTTCTGGATTAATTGTACAGAAGCGTATTCGATGGGTTTAGTGGTTTTAGCATCCACCAGTTTTCCGTAAAAAGATCCGTTGACCTGGGGTCTGCCTTGTCCGGGACGGGAATTGGCTCCCCCAGGCATCTGGGCGTTTGCAACGTAAGTAGTTAAAAATGAAGACAGTACGATTATGAAATTTCTCATTAATGCGATTTGAATGTTAGACGTTTAATGGTTACTGAACTTGCACGATGTAGCCGATAAGTTGATGAGCGGCTTAATGACAACCACCAGTGGAAATAGTTCGGTTGGAGGGGGGGGTAGCCGATTTAACGGGTCAGTTCAGTGATGAATACCTGTACCAAACCGATGATAAGCCCGATTACAGCGCCGATAATCTCGACAAACCGGAATTCCTTCGACATAATCTGGTATAAGATTTCTTCCAATTTATCGGATGAAAAACCGGAGACTTTCTGAATCACGATATGTTCCAGGTCCAGTTCTGTTTTCAGGTTGGCGGCGTATTGTTTCATTACTGCCGGAAAAAGGGTTTCGATCTCCTGCATAAATGCCCCTTTCAGTTTGCCAATGGTTTTATCGCCGATGA
>CAZLRY010000457.1:0-2820 GCA_964561675.1 uncultured Chitinophaga sp. | reverse complement strand
TGAGACGAGGGCCTGAATGGATAACCTTCGCCGGTCAAGGTTAATTAATGTGAATAGGGTAGAGACCGGCAGGAAAGGCCCGGGTTTAACCGAACTAAGAAATAATTCGTAATTATTTTCTGCTGAGGGTGTTTAACAATAATTCAGGAGGTTGTTAATGTTGACAGGTTAACAAGTTAATAGGTTGACAAGGCGGTTTCCTTAGAAGGTCCCTTGTCAACCTATCAACTTTTCAACCTGTTAACCTACCCTTTATTAGCTAGCTGTCCGCATGCCGCGTCAATATCCTTCCCCCTGCTTTTCCGTAACCGGACATTCACCCGATGCTTCTCCAGGTACTGCATGAAGGCCTGAACCTTGGCTTCTTCAGGTTTCTGATAGCGGGCGAAATCGATGGGATTGTATTCGATGATATTGATCAGGTCGGCCGGCACCTGGCGGTAAATCTTGATCAGGTCGTCCGCGTCTTTCAACGAATCATTGAAATCCTTGAACAGGATATATTCAAACGTAATCTCGTTCCCGGTTTGTTTGTAGAAATAATTAAGGGCATCCGTCAGGGTCTTGAGATTGTTCGTGTCATTGATTGGCATGATCTCATGCCTTTTGGCGTCAGTGGCGGCATGCAGGGATAAGGCCAGTTTGAATTTCACCTTATCATCTCCCAGCTGGCGGATGCCTTTGGCTACCCCGGCGGTGGAGACAGTGATCCGGCGCGGACTCATCGCCAATCCATCTGGAGAGGTAATGCGCTCGATCGACTTCAAAACATTTTTATAATTGAGCAGTGGTTCGCCCATACCCATAAAAACGATATTGCTTAGTTTCTTGCCGTGTACTTTTTCACTCTGCTGGTTGATCAGCACTACTTCATCATAGATCTCATCAAACTCCAGATTGCGTTTACGGTCGATATAGCCGGTGGCACAGAATTTACAACTCAGCGAACAACCGATTTGTGACGATACACAGGCTGTATAACGGGCAGTGGTGGGTATCAGTACTCCTTCTACCAGGTGGCCATCCCAGGTTTTGAACCTGGATTTGATAGTGCCATCCTCCGAAAGCTGAGTAGTATCAACGGTCAGTGCAGGCAAGGTAAATTGTTCCCCTAGCAGCTGGCGAAGGTCCTTACTCAGGTTGGTCATATCGGCAAAGCTCAGGGCGCCTTTCTGCCAGAGCCATTCATAGACCTGTTTGGCCCTGAATTTTTTTTCTCCCAGTTCTGCAAAAAAGGTTTCAATTTCCGCAAGGGAGAGATGCCGTATGTTTTTCTGTGTCTTTTTCATCCGGGGCAAAGATAACCATGCGGGCGGGATTAAATGAATTCCCGGATATTTGCTCCAAATCTCCCGTATGGCCCCTGTTTATATTATTGATTCCGTGCGTACTCCTGTTGGACGATATGGAGGTATACTGAGCAGTATCCGTCCCGACGATTTGCTCGCTTATATCATCCGGGCCTTGCTTCGCCGGAATGAAACGGTGGATCCGGCGGCTATAGAGGACGTGATTGCCGGTGCTGCCAACCAGGCTGGGGAAGATAACCGGAATGTAGCCCGGATGGCTGCCCTCCTGGCAGGTTTACCCGTAACAGTGGGTGGTAATACCGTTAACAGGCTCTGCGCTTCCGGACTCCAGGCCATTATGGACGGAGCCCGCCAGATTGCCTGCGGGGATGCGGAACTGGTGATCGCCGGAGGGGTGGAAAGTATGAGCCGGGCACCTTTCGTTCAGCCTAAATCCGCCGAAGCATTTGGACGTACCACTGAAATATATGATACTACAATGGGTTGGCGCTTTGTCAATAAAACCCTGGCCGCCATGTATCACCCCTTTACCATGGGTGAAACGGCGGAAAATGTAGCCCGTCAGTGGAAGATCAGTCGGGAAGAACAGGATGTATTTGCCCTTGGTTCGCAACAGAAGTATGCAGCTGCAAAGGCGGCCGATAAATGGGCGGATGAGATCACCCCGGTGGAACTGACGCAAAAAGGAATGATCAGCTGGGTGGTGAATGACGAACATCCCAGGGAAACCAGCCTTGAAAAACTGGCTGCATTAAAACCTGCTTTTCTTAAAGAAGGGACGGTAACAGCGGGTAACTCATCCGGTATCAATGATGGGGCTGCAGCACTGTTACTGGCCAGCGAAGCGGCCGTAAAGAAATTTGATCTCCAACCCATGGCCCTTATCCGTTCTATGGCCACGGCAGGAGTGGATCCGGCAATCATGGGGATCGGTCCGGTTCCGGCCACACAAAAAGCACTGCAACGGGCAGGCCTGTCGATAGGAGAAATGGACCTGGTAGAACTGAATGAAGCCTTTGCCTCCCAATCCTTAGCCTGTATACGTGAACTGGAATTGGATCCTGGAAAAGTGAATGTAAATGGCGGGGCCATCGCCATTGGTCACCCGCTCGGCTGCAGTGGGGTACGGATATCCGCCACGCTGCTGCACGAAATGTGGAGATCGAATGCGCGTTTCGGACTGGCCACCATGTGCGTGGGAGTCGGGCAGGGCGCTGCGATCATTTATGAAAAATGCTGAAAATTTAATAAGGCAATTAACTTTTAAAGTTGTTTTTCGTTTAAATTGATTAAAAAACCACGTATATGAAAAAAATGTTTCTCTCCATTGTTATTCTCCTGGCCTTTTCAACGATTCAGGCACAAACGGATACGCTTTTGCAGCAGTACACCGGTAAATATGTTTTTCCCGATGGTAGTCCGGTTAAAGAAATCGGGGTGATTGTGCAGGAGGGGGTGCTCACCGCCACATCAGTTATGGGTAACTCCGAACTGCGTAAAACTGAAACCA
>CAZLRY010000456.1:0-2835 GCA_964561675.1 uncultured Chitinophaga sp. | reverse complement strand
AAGGTTATGATCCTAACCTGAAATGGGAAACCACCACTACTTCCAATATCGGACTTGATTTCGGTTTTGCGAAAAACAGGATCTCCGGTAGTATCGATTTTTATTCCCGTAAAACAGAAGATCTGCTGGCAAATGTAGCCGTAGCTGCCGGTGCCAACTTTGTAAATGAGATCGTAACGAATGTTGGGGATATCAAAAGTGAGGGCGTTGAGTTAACCATCAACACCACACCGGTGAAAAACAAAAACCTGACCTGGGATTTCGGTTTCAACTATACCTATAACCAGGCAGAAATCACCAACCTGTTGAAAAATCCCGATCCGAATTTTAAAGGACAGGACGTGACCTTCATCGGTGGCGGTACCGGAAACAATATCGGTATTCATGCTGTAGGAGAAACGCCTTATACCTTTATCATGTACAAACAGATCTATGACGAAAACGGGAAACCGATCGATGGACTGTTTGAAGATATCAACCGCGATGGTATCATCAATAATGATGACCGCTACCTGTATAAAAAACCGGCTGCTGATGTACTGCTGGGTATCAACACACAGGTTACTTATAAAGAGTTCACGTTTGGGCTGGCCGGTCATGGTGCCTTTGGCAACTACCTGTACAATAACGTAAACTCCAATAACGGTGTGTTAAGGGCGATCAAGAACCCGATCAACTTTATCGGGAATGCCACTACGGATTACCTGACCACCGGTTTCGATAACAACCGTTATTTCTCCGATTACTATATTGATAATGCTTCATTCTTCCGGATTGACAATATCAACTTCGGTTACAATGTGGGCCGCATCCTGAAAGACAAAGCCTCCATGCGGATAGCCGCCAGCATTCAAAACGTGTTGGTGATCACGAAGTACAAAGGACTGGATCCTGAAGTAGCCAGCGATGGTGGTGTAGACAACAATATCTACCCCCGTCCTCGTATATTCTCTTTAGGATTCAACTTTGATTTTTAATTAAAAAAATGATTGAGTTATGAGACGTTTATCAATAAATAAAATAATTCTGGCAGGCGCCTTCCTGGTGACCCTCGCCTCCTGCGCTAAAAAGCTGGACCTGTTCCCGCAGAATGATCTCACCAACGAGACCACATACTCCACTCCCGCCGGTTACCGTGGTGTGCTGGCTAAAGTATATGCAGGTCTCGCTACAACCGGTAATGTTGGTCCAGCCGGTGCTTCGGATATACAAGGACTGGACGAAGGTTCACAATCCCCCTTTATCCGTGGTTTCTTCAACTGCCAGGAGCTTCCGACTGATGAAGCCGTGGTTGCCTGGAATGACCAGACCATTAAGGATTTCCATAACCTGAGCTGGTCCAGTGCTGACCCATTCCTGAAAGGGATGTATGCCCGCCCGATCTATAATGTGATGGTGGCGAATGAATACCTGCGCGAATCAACCCCTGATAAATTAGCGGCCCGGAATATAACCGGAGCAGATGCAACCGAAATCCAATCCACCCGTGCCGAAGTACGTTTCCTGCGTGCTTTCAACTACTGGGTAATGATGGACATCTTCGGTAAATCAACCTTCATTGATGAAACCAATGTGGTGGGTACTACTTTGCCAGGTGAAAAAAGCCGCACAGAACTGTTCAGTTTTATTGAAGCAGAACTGAAGGCGATAGAAACAGAACTGAAAACCGTGAAGACCATCGAGTATGGTCGCGTGGATCAGGGTGCGGCCTGGGCTTTACTGGCCCGGATGTACCTCAATGCACAGACTTATACCGGTACAGCTAAATGGACTGAAGCGATCACTTACGCGAAAAAAGTGATTGCCGGCGGTTATTCATTACACACTGACTATAGTCAGCTCTTTATGGCCGACAATGACAAGCGCACCAATGAGATCATTTATGCAGTGAATTGTGATGGACTGCATACCAAATCATATGGTAATACCACTTTCTTTGTTCACGCAGCTTCCGGTGATGATCACAATGAATTTGGCGTAGGTGGTGGCTGGTACGGTTACCGTGCTACCAAAGGACTGGCCGATCGTTTTACCGACCTGAGCGGTGCTACCGATAAAAGAGCCATGTTTACCACTGCTGCTTTTGGTACATCCCCTGCACAGATCGCAATTTCAGATATTGGCAACTTTGCAAACGGACTCCATGTAAAAAAATTCAGGAATATCCGTTCTGATGGTGGTACCGTTTCTGACGTGAACCGTGATTTTGCTGATATTGACTTCCCGATCTTCCGGCTGTCTGAAATGTACCTGATCTATGCCGAAGCTGTACTGCGTGGCGGTACCGGTGGCGATCTGACCACTGCAACCGGTTATATCAACCTGATCCGTCAGCGTGCTTTTGGCAACACTTCCGGTAATATCACATCCGGTCAGCTGGATCTGCCTTTCATCCTGGATGAAAGAGCCCGTGAATTATACTGGGAAGGTCACCGTCGTACCGACCTGATCCGCTACAACCAACTGACCACCGCCACTTACCTGTGGCCATGGAAAGGTGGAATAGCCAGCGGTACTGCAGTAGACGCCAAGTACAATATTTTCCCGATCCCGGCAACCAACCGGACCGCGAATCCTAACCTGACTCAAAATCCTGGTTATTAATCTTAATAATAAAATTGCTCGATTATGAAAAGTATTTTGAAACTTCTGTTTGGCTCTCTGTTCCTGGCAGCAGCTTTTTCTTCCTGCGAAAAGGATGAGAACAAAATCTACTATGAAGGAGGCACCGCCCCGGCGCTGACTGCTTCCTCCACAGCAGCCCAGGTGCTCCTGATTGCCAATAAGAACAATACGGCGCTGACCCTGAACTGGACCAACCCGAATTATATGTTT
>CAZLRY010000455.1:0-2836 GCA_964561675.1 uncultured Chitinophaga sp. | reverse complement strand
GGTAATTGCCCAATGAATAGCAGAGGATGGAGGTGAACGCGATCCCAAATAAAGCGCCGTAAATATGCGCAGAGTGATTGATATTATCACCACCTTTCCGGTCAAGCATACTGGAAACAACCAGGTAGATAAGTCCGAAGAGGAAACCGGCAACAAAAACCGGGATAAAAAACAGCCCGATCCCTCTTAATGGATCAAACAGGATGCTGGAAAAAACCACAGCCGATACGGCTCCTGATGCACCAAGACTCCGGTAGTGATAGTTGTCTTTGTTCTTGCCATAAGTAGGAAGGAGACAAAAAGCCAGGGCCAGGATATACATAGCCAGGTAGATCAGTTTGCCATACTTTCCAAAGAGAATAGTGAAGTTTTGTTCTACACCCCCTCCGAAAAAATAGAGGGTGATCATATTAAAAGCCAGGTGGCCGATATCGGCATGCAGCAGACCGCAACTGAAAAAGCGATACCATTGTCCACGCTGTACAGCCGGGGGATAAAAGATCAGGTCATTCATGATCTTTTCGTTGCTAAAAGCCGTAAACGAAACAATTGCTGTAATGATTATGATTATGAGCGTTGTGGTTATTTCCATTCCATTGATTTGACCTGATGAAAATATAAATTATTTATGATGATACTTTTCATTTTTTAAAATCGTACAGGCCCGATACACCTGTTCAGCCAGGATCAGCCGCACCAACTGATGGGGGAAAACCAGTTCGGACAGGCTCCATCTAAACTGCGCCCGCTTCAATACCGCCTCGTCCAGTCCATAAGCCCCGCCAATCAGGAATACGAGATTTCTGACACTTTCATTGCCTCGGGCCTGTATCAGATTGGCCAGTCCTTCTGAACTGACCTGCTTTCCTCTTTCCTCCAGCGCCACCAGGTAGTCTTCCTTGCTCAGCCCCTGCAGGATGATTTCCCCCTCTTTCTTTTTTAATTCCGTCTCACTCATCGCCGCCGCATTCTTTGGAGCCGGAATAAAGAGCCAGTCCACCTTATAGTACCGCGAGATACGTTTGGTGAAGTCGTCCACGCCGGGTTTTACGTAGGGCTCGTGGGGTTTACCAACGGAGAGAAAACTAAGTTTCAAAGGTTTAAGAGGTTTGAAAGGTTTAAGAGGTTTAAGAGGTTTGAAAGGTTTAAGAGGTTCAAGAAGTTTGAAAGGTTAGCCATTGCGTAAGCCACGGTTTAATACAATTTAGAAAGATTTCTTCACTTCCTCCTTCATCTCCACTTCTTTTACCTTGCCATACTTTTCGGCGATCTTGCGGATGTCGGCGGCTTTGCCGACCAGGACAAACTGAAGCTTGTCTTTGGGGAAATATTTCGCAATGATTTCTTTAGCTTTCTCCACGGTCAGACCATCTACATTCTTTTCAAAATTATTGATAAAGGACTCGTCAAAATTGTACCAGAACATCTGCGTCATCAGTCCGGCCAGCTGACTGGCCGTTTCAAAACGGGGCGGAAACTGTCCTTTTACATAGTTCTTGGCAGAGGTCAGTGATTTTTCATCTATACCATTGCTATGCAGCTTGTTTATTACTTCAAGTGTTTTATCAATCGCGGGTTCGGTGGTCTTGCCGGCGGTAAATGTACTGATGATAAAACTGCCCCCATTTTTCAACGCACTAAAGCGGCTGCCGGCACCATACGTCAATCCGCTGTTGACCCGCAGCTCATCGTTGAGCATGGAAGTAAACCGTCCGCCGAAGAGGGTATTGACCACATCAATGGCAACATAGTCCGGGTTATTACGGGCAATGCCTGGCGCACCAATAAAGAAAGTGGTTTCTTTGGCATCCTCCTTATTGACCAGCAGAACACGGTTCTCTGAAGGCTTATTGATGGCCAATGAAGCGGGATTGGCACCTGCGGCTTTCGGTCCTTTTTTCCAACCGGCAAATAAGGCGGTTAATGTCGCCTTCATTTCCTTCGCGTTAAAATCACCCACCACGCTGATGGCTGAGCCATCCGGACGGTAATTGGCTGTATAGAATTTCTTCAGGTCTTCTGCAGTCAGTGGGGTGACCGTGGAGATTTTTCCCTGTACGATATTGCCGTATACATGCTCGCCATACAGGAACTTATCAAAATAGGCGCCGATTACAGAGCGGGGACTTTCCTTTTGTTGCTCCAGGCTAACCAGCAGGCGTTTCTTTTCTTTGCTGAATTCGGTACTGTCAAAAACCGGATTAAGCAGGATCTCTTTTATAAGCGACAGTATTTTGTCCTTGTCTTTGGCAGAAAATTTTGCGGAGAGACCGGAAGATTCTTTCGAAGCGAATGTATTGACACTGGCACCCAGGAAATCCAGTTCCTCATCCAGCTGAGCCTTGGTCATGGATTTTGTACCATGTTTAAGTCCCGCGGCGGTCAAAGAAGCCAGTCCTGATTGCTCGCCGTCATAAATGGCCCCCGCAGGAAGGATGGCTGATACACTGATCAGGGGCACTTCATGTTGTTCCATCAGGTAAATTACCAGCCCATTGGGTAGTTTAAATTTTTCATAGGCCGGCAGTTTATACCCCTGCGCTGTAATCTGGAAAGTGGTGGCCAGTAAAATGCCGGCCAGTATATAATGTTTGAAATTTTTCATGGTATTATTCCTCTGTATTTGATTTTAACACCCCCACCGTACGGTTGGATTTGGTGAAATATTTTTTAGCCACCCGTTGTACATCAGCGGCGGTGACTTTATTAAAGGCCGCGGGCGCATCAAACATTTTACGGTAGTCGCCGAAAAATACTTCATAGGTCCCGATATTATTGGACTTGCCGTTGATGGTCTCCACCTGGTCGTAAAACTCCATCAGTTTCTGGTTCTTGA
>CAZLRY010000454.1:0-2839 GCA_964561675.1 uncultured Chitinophaga sp. | reverse complement strand
TCGGGATGACAACGCCTCTTAGAACTCCTACTCACTACTCCCCACTCACCACTCACTACTCACCATTTTCCCCGACCTTTGCCCCAGATGAAAAAACTCAACTGGAAACGCATCTTCTGGACCACCCTGGTCATTTACCTGATCGGCGGGATGGCTTTGTATTTTCTTCAGGATGCTGTGCTATTTCACCCGGTAACACTGAACCGGCAATATTCTTATAATTTCCCGCAGCCACATAAGGATATCAGTATCCCGTTGACAAATGAAGATACGCTCAGCCTGGTGGATTTCTCCAGTACCGATACAGTGACCCGCGGAGTGGTTTTATATTTTCATGGCAACAAGCGCAACATTTCCTGGTACGCGAAGTATATTCCCTATTTCACCCGGCATGGCTACCAGGTATTGATGATTGATTATCCCGGATTTGGCAAAAGCACCGGGAAACTCACCGAAAAAAAACTTTATGAATGGTCCTTGCTGGTTTACAAACTGGCAATCAAACGTTTTGCAGCAGACAGTATAATTATTTACGGTAAAAGCATGGGCACGGGCATAGCGGCGCAACTGGCGTCTGTACGTGATTGCAAAAGGCTGATCCTGGAAACACCGTATTATGATTTTCCGGCCGTAGTGAGTCGCTATCTGCCTGTTTACCCGGTGCGCTGGATGTTACATTATGACCTGCCTACGCATCAGTATATCCGGCAGGTGGGAGCCCCGGTTACCATTTTCCATGGCACCAATGACGGTGTGGTGGCTTATAAAAATTCCAAAAGGTTACTGCCGCTGCTGAAACCGGTGGATGAACTGATAACGATCGACGGGGGCAGCCACAATAACCTGTATGATTATCCGGCCATGGTACAAAAGCTGGACACCGTACTTTCATTATAACTCTACCGGAACAATATTCTGGGATTTGTTCTTCCGGATTTTTTCTGGAATGGTCAGCAGGATCTCCTGTTTCATCACTTCAATCAGTCGTTGCTTCACCTGATTACGGTGAACCACCAGGCTCACTTCGCGCATGGGAGACGGTTTCTTAAAGTACCGGATGAGTTGCCGTTGAGCTGCAGGCATATCCAGGGTAGCCAGTTCGGGCAAAATTGTTATGCCATCATTCATTTCCACCATCCGGCGCAGGGTTTCGATACTTCCCGCTTCATATTCAAAATGACTGTTCTCACGACTGATTTTCTGCAGTTCACAAAGATTCACGATCTGGG
Organism: uncultured Chitinophaga sp.; assembly: GCA_964561675.1. Taxonomy (GTDB): domain Bacteria; phylum Bacteroidota; class Bacteroidia; order Chitinophagales; family Chitinophagaceae; genus JJ008. The sequence continues at coordinate 1,610 of CAZLRY010000454.1, read as the reverse complement.
AACGCAGACAATGACCTTCTTCCAGTAACCACAGTTTGTCCGGATCGATATCCTGTGGCAGCATATACGTCTTCTTATACGCCGCATTTTTACGGGATACATAGGCCATCATTTCTTCATAGAATAAAACAAACTCCTCAATACCTGGTTCCTGCAAGGGGGTGACCAGGATGCCGGCATCGATCTTTCCTTCCCGGAGACGGGTAATAATCAAATCGGTCATCAGCTCATGTACGACCAGGCGTACACCCGGAAACTTTCGGGTAAAGGGCTGTACAAACAATGGCAGTAAATAAGGCGCCAGTGTAGGGATGATCCCGATTCTTAACTCCCCGGTCAATAATCCTTTTTTTTCCTGGATTGTCTGTAACAGTTTATTACGGCCGGAAAGAATGGCCCTGGCCTGAAGAAGAATCTCCATCCCTGTCTCGGTGGGGACCACAGGCTGTTTGCTCCGGTCAAAAATTTTCAGGTCCAGCTCTTCTTCCAGCTTTTGTATCTGCATACTCAAAGTGGGTTGCGTCACAAAACAATGTTCCGCGGCAGTGGCAAAATGCCGCCAGGTGTCCACCGCCACGATATACTCCAGTTGAATAAAAGTCATCAGATAGATTTTAACTATGAGACTATAAATTTAATCAATTTGATTTATATACAAATCCGGGGGAAATTTATCCTGCTTTCTTTAAAAAACAAATTGGCTGGAGAGTGCGAAGGGAATAGCATTCAGTGCATACCGGTCATGCCGGTCAACGATACATCCTGAAAAACGTCGATAAGGGTTAATGGCAGCCGTCCCGTGGCAGCGGGGCGGCCTTTTTTATTCTTCGAGGGTCACTTTGGTTTTTGTCACTTTCAGCTTATAACCAACCCCAATTTTCAGAGCATAGTTCCGGTCGGTATGACTGACGGGAAAATCATAGCAAACCGGGTAGTCATATTCCGCCACCAGTTCCCCAAGTATTTCATAGATGCTTTTTCCGAAAGGACGTTCCGTGTCTTTTGTTTCGGTGAAACCGCCAAAGATCAGACCGGCGAGTTTCGACAATTTGCCACTGCGTTTGAGCTGGATAAGCATCCGGTCCAGGTTGTATAACTGTTCCCCCACATCTTCCAGGAACAGAATTTTTCCCTTGGTTTTTATATCGGAATCCGTTCCCACCAGGTGAGCAAGCAAGGCCAGGTTACCGCCCACTAATTCACCCACCGCTTCGCCCTTACGGTTTTGTTCGTGTACTGGTACCTGGTATTTTATTTTCTTTCCTTCAAGGGCGTTTTTAAGTGATAGCACATACTCATTCTTAAATCCTTCTTCATTGAAGGCGCCGGCCATCGGGGCATGCAGCGAAGCGATATAATAATTACTGAAGAGATGGGAATGGAGGACGGTAATATCGCTGTAGCCCACGATCCATTTGGGTTGCTTCGCGAATTTTTTAAAATCGATCCTTTCAATGATGCGTCCGGTGCCATACCCCCCGCGGGCACAGAGAACGGCATTTACTTCCTGATCGTCCAGCATCTGCTGGAAATCACGCAGTCGTTCCTCATCGGTGCCGGAAAAATAGGTCATGGACCCGCCACCAACCGTATTGCCCACTTTTACATTA
>CAZLRY010000453.1:0-2844 GCA_964561675.1 uncultured Chitinophaga sp. | reverse complement strand
GGTGCCGGTATTGTGGGTGAATATGCGGCCCGTGCGGCTCTTGCGCTGGGTGCTTCAGTAAAGGTGTTTGACAACAGCGTATATCGTTTAAAAAGATTACAGAATAATATTGGTCAGCGGATGTGGACCTCCGTACTGGAGCCCCGCTTACTGGCCAAACAACTCAAGACCTGTGAAGTGGCCGTAGGTGCCCTGGGTTCACAAACCGGACGAACCCCATTGGTCGTTACTGAAGAAATGGTGAGTAATATGCGCCCGGGTTCAGTGATCATTGATGTGAGTATCGACCGGGGTGGTTGTTTTGAAACCTCTGAAATTACTTCTCACGAACACCCCATCTTTATGAAATACGGGGTGATTCATTATTGTGTGCCGAATATACCCTCTGGCTTTTCCCGCACCGCCTCCCAGGCTATCAGTAATGTACTGATGCCCTTATTACTGGAAGCCGGTGAAGAAGGCGGATTCGAAAACCTGGTCTGGCACAAACTCCATCTCCGCAACGGGATCTATTTATTTAAAGGAGCGTTAACGAATTTCTACCTGAGCCAGCGCTTCGATTTAAAGTATACGGACCTCAATCTTCTGATCGCGAGTCAGCGCTGAAGCAGGTTGAAGGGTTGAAAGGTTTACAAGTTGACAGGTGTCGTACTAAGAAAACCACCTTGTCAACTTGTAAACCATTCAACTTGTCAACATCAAAAAAACCACTTCAACATTAAATACGCATTCCTTCCCTGTCTCTTCACATTCCCCCAATCCAGGTGTTCATGATAATGTTTATCAAATAAATTTTCCACGCCGAACTGCAGGTCTGTTTCTTTGCCCGCTAATCTAAATGGAAAACCGCTTCTGATATGTAGTAACGCATATCCATTTGTCCGGTCTTCACCATACTTAATGCTGATCTTATTTTGCGCCGCTGCCAGTTCTGTTTCCAGTTGCAGGAAGAAAGGGTTGAACTGATAACGGACAGAACTGATGCTTTTCAACGGGGCAATCATGGGTAACGGATCTCCGGTATTGTCGTTGCCATCCGTATAACGCAGGGTGGATACGATATCCAGTTGCGGCAGGGGTTTCAGGAACAGGCTGGTTTCAAGTCCGGCAAGCGTTGCATGAGGAACAGCGGAAAAACTTTTCACCCCGTTGGCCCCGATCGTCATTGTGCTGAATGCAGGATTCACCATGCCACTGATAAAATGCCGGATATGGTTGTAGAATGCCGTTGCTTTTAATCTTGATTTCTTGCCCTGTACAATCAGGGAGAATTCTCCTTGCAGGGATTGCTCGGGTTTTAATCCGGGATTTCCGAGGTAATCGTAGCCATCCTGTGCATTGAATAAATAGAATCCATACAGTTCCGTGGCAGTAGGCATCCGTTCAGCGTAGGCCAATGAAATACTGCTTTTCAACCAGGGACTTAGTTTCCGTGAAGCGGTAATGGAAAGGTTCTTCAGCAATTCCTGTCGCCCTGCATCGGTTACCCCGAGAATACTGATATGATCTTTTGCTTCCTGGCTGGTTAAAGCGGTACTGATAAAATCAAGCCGGGCAACTGATTGAAGCAACCAATTACTGTCTGCCCTGTATTCCCAGTTCACACCAATCCCAGCCTGGTCTTTACGGTTGTCGGGCCAGGTCAGCATATACATCGGGCGTTGCCCGGGTTCATACATGGTCATCGAAGCTTTTAACCTTGTCGCCGAAAAGTCGGCCACCACCCTGAGCTGTTGTTTGTTGTTCAGTTTAGCCATGCCTTCCGTAAATACTCCATAAGTCAGACTGGTACCGGGCATATCCATGTGCATCGGTACATTGGGACGGTGGGTGTCATCCATATAATGGCGAACCTGGTTGGCATATAATTTAGCTGACCATTGATAGAGCCGTTGTCCCGGGTTTTCCTGTTGCAGGCTGACTGAACCGATCCGGGCTACCGCATAACCTACATCCATGGGTAAGGCCGGATAGCCGATATTCCAGCCATTATCGCCAATGTAATCAGCCTTGATACTGTTGTATTGATTCAGCTGATATTTTGCCGAAAAAGAATAGTTTACTTTTTCATATTGTGAAAAAGCGATTCGTTCCCCGCCACCACTCCGGTAGTCACTGCTTTTACGCCAGGTGGCCGTTCCACGTAAGGACCATTTGCCGGTTCCGTAGTTGAGTTGCATTGACTCATAAAAGTTTTTGGCGGCTGACTGAAAACCAGTGCTGATCGTTCCGCTGAATCTATTTGGGGTATGGCAAGAAGGGGTAGCCGTTTTCAGGTTCAATGTGCCTCCGATGGCTGACCCATTTATGAAACCATTTGTACCGGTTTGCAGTTGTAGTTGTTCCAGATTGATTGGTTCAATATATATCGTGGCCGGATCCATCTTGTCGGTACAGGCACCATGGATACGCATTCCATCTACGAGCACATTGATCTGTCCGCCGGATAAAGAGCGGATCGCCGGTTCCATACCATAAGTACCCCGGCGGATCAGCGACATTTCCGGCAGCCGGGAGAGGATATCTTCAATGCCAGAGGATTGGTTATTCCGGTAAAACCGAAGCATTCGTTGCCGGTCACTGTATTCTTTCGTCTTCACCACCACTTCCCTGAGTTCAATACTGCGGGTGCTGTCGTCGCTCAGGGAGAAGCTGTTGTTTTGTGCCTGTCCGGAAAGGTAACAGCCTGTTAGAATCACTAACAAAAGTTGTTTCATGTTTATTATTTTAAGCGGGCGGGAGAACCCGCCCGCCGTTTTATTAACTGCTAAAATTCAACATCGAAAAATTGGGTCGTATCGGCCACATTGCTGCCGGACATAAAATCCAGGTTCAGCCGCCACA
>CAZLRY010000452.1:0-2853 GCA_964561675.1 uncultured Chitinophaga sp. | reverse complement strand
CCGTATTGATTCTGTGCTTAATTTTGTAGCAATGATTGCTAAAATTAAACCACTCCTGCTGGCAGGATGCTGCCTGTTTAGTTGTTTTGCCCAAACACAGCCTGCCGCAATCCTTGAGAATATCGGGAGTGCGGAGGTATATACGCCGGATGAATCATTCCCAGTAATGCAAAAGCCATTGCCTTACGGGTTACCGGCATCTGGAATTGTGACTTCATCAGGTACTGATCGCCCCCTGTTTACAGTACCGGTTAAACGGGGAAAACTGAATGGCATCTGGCAAAGCTGGTATTCCAATGGGGTGGTTTGCGATTCCGGCCGGCTGGTCAACAACCTGCCGGATGGAGCCTGGATATTCAGAAATGAAGAAGGAGAGATCCTGTCAGTCAGGCATTACAGTGCCGATAAATTTTTTCGGATCACCAATGAAATGCAACATTACCACCCTAAGCGTAGTTTTTATTATCTCGCCGCCTTATACCAAAAAAACAAACGTTTAGCACTTCGTTACCTCGATGCCGCTTATTCTTTTCCCATAAGCAGTACGCGCAAGCCTGTTTTGTCATTACAAGAACTGGCTGAAGCAAATACGGGTTCTGGAATTCCATATCAACCTGTTTTTCTGCAAGGCGTACACGAAGGGTTATATATGAATTATTTTTCCGGGGGACTGGTAAAAGATTCCGGTATGTATAAGGATGGGATGAAATCCGGAAAATGGATTCACCGGGATACGGCCCAGGCGGGTTGGTTCCAGGGTGCTTACAAACATGGACTACCTGTAAAAGAATGGAAACATTTTGACCAGGACGGACGGCTGGTGGAAGTTTTGCATTATGATCAGTCCGGCCATCTCACCTGGCGTAAAAAGATAAACAGGCAGCCTTCCCGGTAGGAAAGCCGCCTGCATTATGAAAATGATTAATCATCATCTTTGTCCATACTCTTTTTTTGTTGCTGACCGGTACTATCTGTTGCGTTGCTGACCGGCTTCTTTTTTTCATCATCCTCGCCTTCTTGTTCATTGCCCGCCTCTTTTCCCCCGGTTAAAGTTCCTGACTGAAGTTCAGTATGCCGGATCAATCCACCCAGGTGTGCTGTTTGGGCCATCGTGCCGAATGAAGCCAGCGAAAAAAGGACCAGTAAAGGAAAAAGCGCTTTGGTAATGGATGGCTTTTTGCGAAGCAAAAGTCCTGCAAGCGCAAGTACGCCGGTTAGGATAATAACAATTAGTGAAATTTTGGCCATGTCTTCATGACTTTCGATGGCCATTTCATTCACGCCAATGGCTTTTTCCACCAGTTCTTCCGTGCCTTCACCTGTTAAGAAAACAGGAGCGGTGAAAAGGGCTGCTGCTGCCAGCATATAAAGGGAGATGGAGTTTAATAAATCATTTTTTCGGAAGATTGACAGTATCAGTAAAAGTCCGCCAATCAAAGAGAGAAACAAAGGGGCATGGTTTAATGCCAGATGAATTTGTGCTGCATTCATACAATTAATTTTAAATGAATCGGTAAATAGGGTTTACAGAACATCGGTGTTCTGTACTGAAAGGTTATATGACCTTTGTTACCTGCGGAGGGCGGAATACAGCATATCCCCGGTGACAGGGGTCGCCTTCCGGATGGGTAATCTGATTGACAACAGCTGCAAATTCCGGTGGGATATTTAAGGGCAACCGGCCAATACCAATTGAAAAATCAACATGACCAATGGCATCCGTTGTTTTGAATGGAAGCTGGTTGTCATCTTCTTCATCATTATCCATTGGATGATTGGCCGTATAATGAAGCTGTAAAAATCCAATCAATGACAGGGAAGGGGCTTCCTTTTTATGCTCATGATAGTGTGCCACCAGTTGTGGTAACCGGATCAACTGATGCAGTTCAGTTGCACTGAAGGCGAAAACAGCGGATAATATAAAAAGGGTTACCTGGCGCAAATAATTGATTTGCGACAAACTTAATTGTATTCACTGACTTAAGAAATGACTTTGTCCCTGGTTGGGTGCTGATTAAGCTAAAAACCTGTTAATTAACCTCAACCGGCAACGGATACCCCAATCAGTTTGCCGATACCAAATGTGATGGCAGCGGCTGCGAGACCGAATATCACCTGGCGGAAACCTGAATACCAAATACTTTTCCCGGTAAAGAGGGTAATCGCAGCACCGATGACGAATAAACCAACTGCACTAGCGGCCGTACTTAATAAAATGGCATTGGTGCCGGATAAAAACATAAACGGAAATACCGGTATGATGGCTCCGATTGCAAAAAGAAAAAACGAATAAAGGGCTGCTTCAAAAGCGGAGCCTTTTAATTCTTCCGCATTGATACCCAATTCTTCTTTGACCAGTAACTCATGCGCATGTTCGGGATCCTTTAAAATCTGAGCGGCCATCTCTTTGGCCTGCTCCTCAGGAATGCCTTTTGCTTTATAAATCAGTTCCAGTTCTTTCATTTCATTCTCGGGACTGGTCAGTAATTCTTCCATTTCAATTTCCATCTGGTTTTCATATAATTCCTGGGAACTCTTCACCGAGATCCACTCCCCAAGCGCCATCGAAAGAGCACCGGCCAGTAAGCCGGCAAGTCCAGCCAGCAATACGCCTTCCTGTCCATGGGTGGCACCGGCCACTCCCATCACCAGGCTGAAATTGGATACCAGTCCGTCATTACCACCGAGGACAGCAGCCCGTAGCGCATTGCCGCCCACAGACCGGTGTTTGGTTTCAAACCGGGCAATAGTGCTGCCCGATACGGAAGAGTTTTCAACAATATTCCGGAGTACTTTGACATGGTTGGTCTCCGTACCGGTTACCGGCATATTTGTTTTCTTCTTCATATTGAT
>CAZLRY010000451.1:1658-2861 GCA_964561675.1 uncultured Chitinophaga sp. | reverse complement strand
GTAACGCACCTGATCCTCCACCTGGAGGGTATAGCAGATATGAAAACCACACCAAAAATCATCCTGAGATCAGAATTAATTATCAGAGCGTCCTCACAAAAAAAGAAATCTTTGTAATTTACTTTTTTTTCCGAATTTCATGCAACCGATTGCAATATGAAACCCAAAAAAGATATAACGATCTATGATATCGCCCAGCGATTATCGCTCTCTTCCGCTACTGTAAGCCGTGCCTTGCAGGACCACCCTGCTATTAATAAAAACACGCGGAAAAAGATCCAGCAAACAGCAAAAGACCTGGGTTACCGTCACAATACTTTTGCCAGCAGCCTGCGAAAGCAAAAAACAAATACAATCGGGGTGATCGTTCATGAGTTGAACAGTAACTTCATCACTTCAGTACTGGCAGGAATTGAAAAAGTCACCACCGAGGCAGGATATGACCTGATCATTGCACACTCATCAGAAAGCTATACCAAAGAAGCAGCCAACGCATTGAACCTCTTCCATAAAAGGGTGGACGGCCTGATTGCTTCATTGGCATTTGATACGAAAGACCTGGACCACTATCAGTCTTACGAAGAGAAAGGCATCCCGGTGATTTTCTTTGACCGGGTGGAGGAAAAAAGTGAAAGCACCAAAGTCATTATTGATAACTATAAATGCGGCTACCAGGCCACCCGGCACCTGATTGAACAGGGATGCAAAAAGATCGTACTCGTTACCGCCAGTCTGAAACGTAACGTATACGCCCAACGCCACAAAGGATATACAGATGCCCTCTATGACAGTGGTATCACCTATGAAAAAGAACGGGTACTGATCAAAGACCTGAGTGAACAATGTGGGGTGGAAGCGGCGCTGCAGATATTGAAAATGAAACCGTTGCCGGACGGCGTATTTATCACCAACGATTTCTCTGCTGCCGTTTGTATGCGTACCCTCCGGGAACATGGTGTACGGATTCCGGAAGACATCGCCATTGTAGGTTTTAACAATGATGCCATCAGTAAATTGGTGGAACCACAAATGACCACCATTGATTACCCCGGTATTGATATGGGTGAAATATCCGCCCGCAACCTGATCAATCACCTGAAAGGACTAAGTGACCTGAAACATACCAACACCATTGTTGTCCGTTCGGATCTGATTATCCGGAGCTCCTCCCTGAAAAATAAAAAATGAAACTCATCCGCCAGA
>CAZLRY010000451.1:0-1558 GCA_964561675.1 uncultured Chitinophaga sp. | reverse complement strand
TTTTCCATTTTCTGCGCCTGATGCAAACCCAACAGGATCTCCGGCAGCTTGACATTGTTTCCATACCCCGATTAAAACTCAGGCTGCTCAATCATTGGGATAACCTGAACAGAACAGTCGAAAGAGGGTATGCGGGTTTCAGTATCTGGGACTGGCATAAACTTCCGGGCTATGTAGACAAACGATACATTGATTATGCCAGGGCCAATGCCTCCATAGGTATTAACGGTGCGGTATTAAATAACGTAAATGCCAATGCACTCATCCTGACCAACCAATACCTGCAGAAAGTAAAAATATTAGCCGATGTATTTCGCCCCTACGGCATCAAGGTTTATCTCTCTGCTAAATTCAGTTCGCCCATTGAGACAGGTAAATTAAAAACAGCCGATCCCCTGAATGAAGAAGTCAGGCAATGGTGGAAAGACAAAGCCAAAGAAATCTATTCACTGATTCCTGACTTTGGCGGATTCCTGGTCAAAGCAAACAGCGAGGGACAACCCGGTCCACAGGATTACAAAAGAACCCATGCAGACGGCGCGAATATGCTGGCAGATGCGGTCGCCCCTTTTAAAGGAAATGTGATCTGGCGGGCTTTTGTGTACGCATCCGAAAACCCGGTGGACCGCCATAAACAGGCCTATGATGAATTTGTGCCGCTTGACGGACAGTTCAGAAATAACGTGATGGTACAGGTGAAAAACGGTGCGATTGATTTTATGCCCAGGGAACCCTTTCATCCCCTCTTTGGTGCCATGCCCCGCACGCCCCTTATGCCTGAATTTCAGATTACCCAGGAATATACAGGACAATCCACGAATCTTGTATACCTCGCTCCGATGTTTAAAGAAGTACTGGAAAGTGATACCTATAGTAACGGACCTGGCAGTACCGTTGCCCACATCATTGATGGCAGTACGAATCAAGATCGCCTGAACGGAATGGCCGGCGTATCCAATATCGGAAATGATATCAACTGGTGCGGCCACCCGTTTGCACAAGCCAACTGGTATGCATATGGAAGATTATGCTGGGACTACAGCCTGAGCAGCGCGGCCCTCGCAGAAGAATGGTTGCGCAGTACTTTCTCCAATGATTTGCAATTTATAGCACCGGCCAGATCGATGATGCTGGAGAGCCGGGAAACCATGGTGAATTTTTCTAATCCACTGGGATTACACCATATCATGGGTGCCAATGGACATTATGGACCAGGCCCCTGGGTCAGCTTCCTGAACCGGCCGGAATGGAATTCCGTTTATTACCATAAGGCGGATAGTATTGGCGTAGGATTTAACCGGACCCCCAGCGGCAGTAACGCATTAGCTCAATATTTTCCGGAGGCCCGGAAACAATGGGAAAACCTCAGTACCATTGACGAGAAATACCTGCTTTGGTTTCACCATGTGCCCTGGACATATACCACCAAAAGCGGACGCTCCCTCTGGAATGAACTCTGCTACCGATATTATAACGGAGCCGATCAGGTGAAAGAGATGCAGCAGACATGGGACCGGTTGAAATCTTTTGTAGACCCGGAACGGTTTTCTCACGTGAA
>CAZLRY010000450.1:0-2867 GCA_964561675.1 uncultured Chitinophaga sp. | reverse complement strand
GACATGGTGGAATAGGCCAATACTCTTTTAATATCAGTTTGCGTACAGGCGATCACTGCAGCAATAATCGCAGAAATGGCACCTACCCAACCTATCACTTCCAGTACACCGGGAGTGGTAATGGAGAAAACCGGGAATAAACGGGCGACCAGGTATACACCCGCGACCACCATCGTGGCGGCATGGATCAATGCGGATACAGGAGTAGGGCCTTCCATGGCATCCGGTAACCAGATATGTAAGGGGAACATGGCACTCTTACCGGCACCACCGATAAATACCAGGGCCGCACCCCAGGTCAGGGCAGAAGCACCCAGAAAAGTGGACGCCACTGCATTTTTCACTTCATTTGATGCCGGATCAGTCAGCCGGCTGATCATGGTCTGGAAATCAAAAGTGCCGGAGCAGTACGAGAGTACCAGGATACCAATCAGGAAACCGAGGTCGGCAAAACGGGTCACGATAAATGCTTTTTTACTGGCCGCCACCGCGCTGGGTTTATCATAATAGAAGCCTATCAGCAAGAAAGAGGATAATCCAACCAATTCCCAGAAAATATAGATTTGGAAAATATTACTGGCCAGCACCAGTCCGAGCATGGAAAAAGTAAATAAGCCGAGATAAGCATAGTATGTAGCAAAGCGTTCCTCTCCTTTCAGATAACCCAGGCTGTAAATATGTACCATCAGCGAGATCAGGGTCACCACAACCAGCATCATGACTGAAATTGGGTCAATCACCAGTCCCATATCAATGGACATTTCATTGGTGAAAGCCAGCCAGGTGAATTTCAGCGGGATAAACTGCTGATAGACGCCATCGACCTTGCCATACACAAAGAAATAATCATAAGCGGTATAAAAAGCCAGGGCAGCTGATCCGAGCAGGAGGGCGGTGCCAATAAGACCCGCACTGCCTTTCAGGTATTTCCGGCCGAATAAGCCCAGTAATACAAAGGCGGCCAGGGGAAGCAGGGGGATCAGTGCTATGTTGGTTGCGTTCGGCATAGTCTGTTAATACTTTAATTCTTCAGCATTATTTACATCAATGGACTGGTTGTTCCGGTACAGGTTGATGATAATGGCGATGGCCACTGCTGCTTCAGCTGCTGCAATGGCAATGATAAATATGGTAAAGAAAAGGCCATCCAGTTTTTCAGGCCATACATACTTGTTGAAAGCGATAAAGTTCAGGTTCACGCTGTTCAGAATCAGCTCGATACTCATCAGCATGGTGATCAGGTTTCTCCGGGTCAGAAATCCGAATACACCTATAAAAAATAAAGCGGTGCTGATAAATAAAATATGATATAATCCGGGTTCCATCATTTTATTTCTGGTTTACTGCGTGTAGCAATCACGATACATCCAACCATGGCCGCCAGCAGCAGCATGGAAATTATTTCAAACGGAAGGGCATAGCCCCCCTCTTCCATAGACATCATTTTTTCACCAATACGGCGTACTGTAACCGTGGTGGGGTTGCCGGACAAGGGAAACTGATATTGTGCTACCTGCACCATGGTCAGAGCAAATGCGCAAAATACCGCCAATGCCGCCCAGATTTTTTTGTCCAGCCTTTGTTTGGGTAGTTTTTCACCAGCCTGCTGTGTCAGGAAGATGGAGAATATGATCAGCACTACAATCCCTCCTACATAGACCACAATCTGCACCGCGGCTATGAATTCATAGGAGAGCCAGAAATAAATACCGGCAATTCCGATCAGTGTAAATAATAGATATATCGCGGCCCGGAAGATATGCCGGGTGGCAATAGACATAATACCGCAACTGAGGGTCAGGGCCGCCAGCAGGTAAAAGAGTATGGTGGATCCGTTCATCATTCTACGCCTTCCATGATTTTAGAGCCCGGGTTATTTAAAATTTTTGTCAGGTCACTGCGGTTAAACACGCTGTGTTCAAAAGTCTGTGCCATTTTGATTGCATCAGAAGGACAAGCTTCTATACAGAGGTTGCACATCGTGCAGAGTTCCAGGTGGTACACCAGCTTGTCAATGGCTTTCTTTTTCTTTCCTTCTGGTGTGATATCAAATTTGGTGACTACTTTGATGGTGCCGTTGGGACAGGCCAGTTCACAAGCCGTACAGCCGGTGCACCGGTGTTCGTTTTTCTCATCATGTGGCATCACCACTTCACCCTTGAAGCGTTCAGCCATTACCAGCGTAGCCCGGTTATCCGGATACTGCTCGGTAATGATCTCCTTATGGTGAGTAAAATAATACAGGGTCCGTTTCATCCCTGTGGCCAGGGACTTCACCGCACCGGTAACGTCTTTTATGTAGTCTATTAAGAACATTTTATGTTTAATTCAATTTATTAAATGTCGCCCTTCCATTACCTCACCCCAACCCCTCTCCTTCAGGAGAGGGGCTAGAAGATATTCTTTCTTCCTTGTCCTCTTGCTCTTTTAGCATCAGTCGATTTAAAAGACCTTTCCCCTTATCACGCCCCCATTCACCACTCACCATTCACCACTCACCTCCCTCAAAAATGCCATCCCAATATCGCCATCGCCGTTGCCAGCAGTAAATTGATCATACTGATCGGCAGCAGGTATTTCCATTCCAGGTTCAGTAACTGATCGATCCGCAAACGCGGGAAGGTCCAGCGGAACCACATGATCAGGAAGATCAGGAAGAAAGTCTTCCCGAAGAACCAGATACTGGACGGAATATAATCCATAGCATTATTGAAGGCATTATTCGATCCGAAATGCAGTGGCATCCAGCCGCCCAGGAATAAGGTGGCCCCGATGGCACATACAATAAATACGTTGATATATTCTGCCAGGAAGAAAAGCGCAAACTTCATCCCGGAGTATTCCGTATGGAAACCGGCCGTCAGTTC
>CAZLRY010000449.1:0-2871 GCA_964561675.1 uncultured Chitinophaga sp. | reverse complement strand
AGAAGTGATAATGACCGCATCCGGAACGTATATGCTTATGACATGAATCCCGCTGAACTGAAGGAGAAAGAAATTCCCCGCATGAAAACCGTGATGCGCAATTTTGTCATTTACCGCTATACCGAACTTTTCCTCCTTGCATTGGGTATTGGCCTCTATATTTATTTTATCCGCGACTTCAACAACGATTTCTGGCGCGGCTTCGGGTTGGCCCTGGCCGTCATGGCGCTGATCGCATTAACTGCTGATTTTTTTGCAGAACAAAGGGGGAAGAAATATTTGAAAGGGTTGGAAGAGTACTGTGCTCGTAATTAATTTTCCCGCAGATTACGCAGATTTTAAACGCAGATTTTCGCAGATTCTTTCTACAGTAAAGTCATTATAGAAAAGCCAGTGTCTTTCATCACTGTATTTATCTGCGTTAATCTGCGGTTATATCAGCGAGAATCTGCGGGGAAAAATTAAACAAGAAACAACTGCACAAAACCCCACACAAACGGCGTTGCCAGCAACAATGAATCAAAGCGGTCCAGGAAGCCCCCGTGCCCCGGCATCAGTGAACCACTGTCTTTTACCCCTGCCATCCGTTTCAGTTTGGATTCAAGCAGGTCGCCAACCGTACCAATGATTGCGGCCACGGCTGCCAGCAGGGTCCACCAGGTAAAGGACTGATCAAAGACAACTACTTTATCAAAATGTGCCGCCAGCCAGCCGATCACCAGGGCAGCTAATATAATGCCACCAATTGTTCCTTCCCAGGTCTTCTTCGGGGATATTTTTGATAGAGGGGTACGTCCGATCAATGAACCTACGATATAGGCCATCGTGTCATTGACCCACATGGTGCCGATGGCCACTAATGGAAAATAAATGGCATAGCCCCGCTCATTCATCAGCATCGGGTTATTGGTTTCCACCCCGTATAACTGCATCATCATTCCCCAGCTCATCGAAATATAAAAGATACCTAACAGGGCCGATCCAAACGCATTCAGGTGCAAGGGCCCTTGTTTGAAAATACCGGTAACCGTAAGAATAAAACCCGCAACAGATACGGTCATGGAGAAATTGTCGCGGAGTGAATAGTTGCCGAGCTGAAACAGCTCCCCGCAGAACCAGAGCATCAGTCCGAACCCCAGCAACATAAAGCCGAGTTTGGTATAGATGTGAAAGCTAGTCTGGTAGTTTTTTTCCATGAGTTTGAAATATTCCCACCAGCAGCCAAAATGGATCACTGAAAATAAAAGGAAAAAACTCCAGTGGTTCAGCAGCAGCCCGGTCATCATGACGGCTACAAATACAAGCGCGGTTAGTGCTCTCGTATTAAATGTCTTCCAGTTAAATGCCATATACTAAAGTTAATTCATTACTGCCGGTTGTCCACCGGAGCCGTGTCTTCTTCAAATACTTCCTGGTAACGGGTTTTGGAATGTTTGATCATCCAGTTTACGGCCAGTCCCACCAGGATGAAACTGAAGGCCGCGGTCAGTGCAATCGAAGACATCTTCACGGTATTCTCTTCATTGATCAGCCGTGGATTAAAGTACGCCAGGGTGATCAGCAGGGCATCGTATACAAAGTGAGCGAGAATAGCGGTCCATAAACTGCCACTGTACCAATAGATCACACCCAGCAGAATGCCCAATACAAAACGGGGGAAGAAGCCATAAAACTGCAGGTGCATGGCAGAAAAAAGAAAAGCAGTAATAATGATACCTGGCCAGACCCGTTTAAATAATCGGATAAACAAACGTTGGGCCACGCCCCGGAATAATAATTCTTCACCAACGGCCGCCAGTCCGGCAATGCAGATTATATTCAGGAAAAGATCCTGGAGTGTACGGCGGGAGAGCAGGGCCATCACGGTTTTGTTGGCCCCGTTTTCTTTTTCTTTCATCCATTGCTCCACAGCCCCGGGAAACTGAATGCCCCGGTTCATCTCCCCCAGCCACTGTACAAAAGGGATGGCCAGTATCATTACCAGCATCCCGATGATCCAGTACGATTCGCCATGTGGCTGACGAAGACCCAGGTATTTTTTGCTGTTATTGCTGAAGAACCAGGCACAAAGTAAAGAAGGCACCAGGAAGAGACCGAGAAACTGGAAAACCTGCAGTCCCCGGATATAAGTAATCATCCCTGGCTTATTAAAATCGAGTTTATTGAAGTCAAGCAATTCGGATGATTGAATACCGGTAATAGCGGACAATACAATGGTACCCAGGAGAGAGCCAATTATAAACACACCCACCAGGGCGATGCAGACCATCAGAAGTAATTGATTTCCAGCTGATTTATTCTTAAATAATCCCTTCATGCTACTACTCTGGCGTTTTGATTGTAATTTTGCAGGCTTAACCTTTAAGTCCTTCGGGCAAAAATAGGTAA
Source organism: uncultured Chitinophaga sp. (assembly GCA_964561675.1). Classification (GTDB taxonomy): domain Bacteria; phylum Bacteroidota; class Bacteroidia; order Chitinophagales; family Chitinophagaceae; genus JJ008. The sequence continues at coordinate 483 of CAZLRY010000449.1, read as the reverse complement.
ATACCAACGGAATGGTAAAAATTGGCAACATACAACTTCCTGAATTCCCGCTGCTTCTGGCTCCAATGGAGGATGTCAGTGATCCCCCTTTCCGTGCCGTATGCAAGGATAACGGGGCCGACCTGATGTACACGGAGTTTATTTCTTCGGAAGGACTGATCCGGGATGCAATCAAAAGCCGGAAAAAGCTCGACATTTTTGAATATGAACGACCTGTAGGCATCCAGATTTTTGGGGGCGATGAGGAAAGTCTGGCCATGGCTGCCAGAATTGTGGAAGTCACCAACCCCGATCTGTTGGATATCAATTTTGGATGCCCCGTTAAAAAAGTAGCACTGAAAGGGGCCGGTGCCGGGGTACTGAAAGATATAGACCTGATGGTACGTCTTACCTCTGCCGTGGTTAAATCCACTTCATTACCAGTTACAGTAAAGACCCGCCTGGGTTGGGATGATAACACAAAGAATATTGAAGAAGTAGCCG
>CAZLRY010000448.1:0-2876 GCA_964561675.1 uncultured Chitinophaga sp. | reverse complement strand
CGGTGAAACTGATGGACTTTGGCATTGCAAAAATGGCAGGCGAACAACGCATGACCCAGGTTAACCGGGTAGTTGGCACAGTGGAATTCATGGCCCCTGAACTCATCCAGGGAAAAGATCCTTCCGTGGCTTCCGATATCTATGCCACGGCAGTAACCATGTATGAACTGCTGACCGGTAAACTCCCATTTGAAAGCACCACCGATTTCAACCTGATGCAGGAGATCATGCAGAAGAAGCCGCCGGCTCCCGACAAACTAAATACCGCGATTCCTAAGCAACTCAGTTCGATTCTGATGAAAGCCATGGAAAAAAAACCGGAGAACCGGTTTGCCGATGCACGCGCTTTACAGCTAGCCCTGCTCAGCAGCTTCCCGGAATTGAAAGAGTTCAGCCTGGACCGTGTCAGTGATACAGTACCGGCCACCCAATTCATCAGTACAAATAAGGCACAACCACTGGCGACACAGGTGGAGATGAACAGGACAGGTGATCAGGCCATTCCTGCTGCATTCACTTCGCGGATAAAGGACTGGTACAGCCGGACGAATAAAAAACATTTGGCAATCGCTCTTGTACTGGCACTGATGCTGGTGAGTATGGCCGTCATTTTACTAACCGGAAATGAATCACCGGCCGCTGTTACCGATCAGCCATCCGGACCAGCACCCACTACCAACAGCACAAAACTGGTAACAGAAAACAGCAACAGCCAAACAGATCAATTAATTCCTGTGAATCCAGGTCCGCCTGCAGATAACAATACCCCCGTAACCCCACCGTCAGATAAAGTTGAACCGATTAATCCGGCGGGAAATGATAAGGAAAAAAAGAAGGAAACGCCCAAACCAAAAGATACAGAGCAAGGTAAAGTAAAGACCCCTGTAACACCCAAAGAAGAAAAACCGGCCCCACCCCCGGAAGTAACTACGCCTAAAGAAATTCTTAAACCCATTATACCCTCACCGGAAGAAACATCGAAAAGGGCACCCCGGACTGTTTCGCTGATTACAAAAACAGAAGTAAGCCTTTACCTGCAACAATCCATCAATGCGTCCACGGCCTATGAAGGACAAGGATTGAGTTTTACCGTTACCCGTCCTGTTTATTACAACGGCGAAATGATTATTGAAAAAGGCGCCACCGCTACCGGACGGATCACCAAAGCGGGAAACAAGAAACTGGGACTGGTCATCAGCACCGTGACCGCCGCCAATGGCCAGCGGATCCCGTTGCAGGAAACGGAACTCAGTGGAAGAATTGAAGAGATTTTATCGAGCCGTAATTATTCCGCTTTCCTGAAAAAAGGAATCACCATAACATTATAACACACAAATCAACTACAATGAAAAAAATCACATGCATGCTGTTCCTGCTGGTCTCACTCGCTGCTGATGCCCAGATCAAACAACGCTCCACCACGAAAGGGTTTTCTGCCGCGGTTCAGGTACATACACTGGGCTGGACTTCTGAATATTTTAAATACCTGGATGAAGGGGCCCCGAACGGTTTCGGCGGAGGCATCCGGCTGGGATACGGAATTAACGAAATGATCGAGCCCTATTTTGCCTATGACTTTACCAAAATAAACTTAGGAGATATTGATGCACAGTCCTATAAAATGAATCATATTGACCTGGGAGTACGCCTGAATTTTGTAGGGAATGTGCATCCTGTACGTCCTTTTGTGGAAGCAGGGTATACCTATCTCAAAGGCACAATCAAACAGGTAATCGCCGGATCCTCTTATGTAGATGCGGAATTCTATGGCGGTAAACCTCACCTGGGAGGCGGCGTCAGCTTTTTCCCTTCCATACCCATTAATCTTTTTGCCAAAGGTATTTTTACAGTCGGGAAAAAATCAAACCTGAAGCAGGATGGTATTGTTGATACCGACAAACCCGATGTAACCACTTTTCGTATCACAGTGGGTATTGGATTTAATATCCAGGAACTCATGAATAAATAATTGTAAACCGGTCTGGAATGAGGAGGGCGCATTGACCTTTCTCATTCCGCTTCCGGTCATCCGGCTTTTACAGCCTTCAGTGAATAGACCATCGGCAGTTTACCTTCCATGCCCTTTATCTCCCATTTACCCGTCGTTGTTTCCGTCATATTACGGAAACAGCTATATGGTGAAAACATATGCTCATTAAACAGCTCCAGTTTCAGACCGGCCCTGATCAGCGCATTCAGCACTTCACTGATACTGTGATTCCAGCTGTACTCCTTGCCTTTAATATCCGCATTGCGGTCCGTATAGGTTCCCTGGTTTTCGGTGATGATCACTTCCCGGTTTTCATACGAATACTGAATCCGGGTGAAATCATCATCAAACATCCACAGAACAGGATGAAACTCGGCCATATAAAATTGTCCCCCGGGTTTGAGGTATCGGGCAATCAGACCGGCCCATTTATCCAGGTCAGGTAACCAGCCAATGGTTCCATAGCTGGTAAATACCCGGTCAAAGGTTTCATCCAGGTGCGCTTCCAGATCATATACATTACAACAGATAAAACGGGCTCGGGTTCCGATCTCATCGCTTAGCTGCTTTGCCTGCCGGATCGCTTCATCCGATAAATCCACCCCGGTGACCTCCGCGCCCATCCGGGCCAGGTCCAGGGTATCCATTCCGAAATGACATTGCAGGTGCAGGAGGGTTTTCCCTTTCAGATCGTCCAGCTCACCCAATTCAATCGGGGTAAGCACCCGTTCTCCTTTTAAAAAACCTTCGCGGTTATAAAAAGATGAATCGCGGTGCGCCATGGTCCGTTGATTCCAGAGTTGACGGTTGGCTTCGAAATAGTCATTATACACTTCCATAATCGTTCATCAGGCTTTTTTGATACTAAAATAGCATCCGGTCCGTG
>CAZLRY010000447.1:0-2889 GCA_964561675.1 uncultured Chitinophaga sp. | reverse complement strand
GCCGGGCCGTACTAAGCCCGGCTTATTCCCGTTTTAGTGTGTTGTATTCTTTTTACTGAAAAAAAACAAGGTTCTTGTTAAACCAATCGACAAGACTCCCTGTCTATGTGTTGTAATTTATCCTGATAAACATTAAAACCCGAATATGAAAACAAGGATTTTATCTTATGCCCTCGCGGCTTTCTCTTTTACCTTTCTTTTTACTTCCTGTAAAAAAGAAGCTTCCAATGCAGGCAGCACCGATTTCACGGCAGAAACCTCCACACACTCCGATGATCAGTCAAGGTTTTCCGGTGAAGTGGATGCAGCGGCCAATGATGCAAACCTGTTGCTTGAATCCACAGCCGGATTTACTGCCCGTCCCGGCGACCTGAACGCATTGATCTGCGATGCAGATATAGCAGTGGATACCATGGCTAATCCCCGCACCATCACCATTACTTATAATGGTACCAATTGCCTCGGAAACCGTACCCGTACCGGTGTAATAGTAATTTCAATGGCGCAGGGTGTACGCTGGAGCCAGGCCGGTGCTGCCATCAGTCTTACCTATCAGAATTTCAAAATAACCCGTACCAGTGATAACAAAAGTATCACCATCAACGGCACGCATACGTTAACCAATGTCAGTGGGGGATTGCTGATAAACCTGCCGGTACTGAATACGATTACCCATTCTATTACCAGTAGTAATATGTCCGTCACTTTTGATAATGGCACACAACGTACCTGGCAGGTGGCCCGTCAACGGGTATTTACCTTCAGCAACGGAGTAACCATTACCATCACCGGTACCCATGCAGAAGGCGGAGTAACCGGTATTGCTGAATGGGGACAGAACCGCTTTGGCCGTCCGTTTACCACCACCATCGCAGAGCCTGTTGTACTGAAAAGCGATTGTTCTTTCCGTGCCGGAAGTGGTAAAGTCGTGCATAACACCAGCTCTTACAATGCAGCCGTTACCTTCGGACTGGACGCTACCGGAGCTGCAACTACTTGTCCGGGTGCCGGCAATTACTATATGAAAATAGTATGGACGGGACCCGCTGGTAACAGCCATACCGCTTTATTACCTTACTAAAATACCCATACCCTTATCCGGTGCCCTGTCAATTATGGCAGGGCATTTTTGTTGACTTCGTGTCGTTTTCGCTAATTTAGGGCCATGTCTGCCACACTGATCCGTGATATAAAATTGCTGGTAAATACACCGGAAACTGATACCTGCCTTCGTGGAAAGGAGCTGGCCGTATTACCGGTGATTGAAAATGCCTATCTGATCCTGGAAGACGAAATGATCACCGGCATGGGAAGGATGGAAGAGCTGATGTACCCGGAGAAGCATTTCAAATCAGTGGTCCGGGCCAACGGACAGATTGTTTTACCAGCCTGGTGCGACAGTCATACTCATCTTGTGTTTGCCGCCACCCGTGAAGAAGAATTTATTTTTAAACTGAAGGGGATGAGCTATGCGGAAATCGCGGCTAAAGGTGGTGGCATACTTAACTCAGCCCGCAAACTGGGAGAGGCCAGCGAAGCTGCACTTTTCAATGAGGCCTGGAAAAGACTGGAAGAAGTCAGTAAAATGGGAACCGGATCCATTGAAATTAAAAGCGGTTATGGACTAACGGTGGAAAGTGAATTGAAAATGCTCAGGGTGATTAAGCAGTTAAAAGAAAAATCAGCTTTAACCATCAAAGCCACTTTCCTCGGCGCCCATACTTATCCTACGACTTTTAAAGATGACCATGAAGGGTATATTCGTCAGATCATTGATGAAATGTTGCCGGTGATAGCCCGTGATAAACTGGCCGATTACATTGATGTGTTTTGTGAAACGGGGTTCTTTTCCAAAGACGAAACCATCCGGATATGTAAGGCCGGGATGGCCCTCGGATTGAAACCAAAAATACATGCCAATCAACTAAACCTATCCGGCGGAACAGAAGCCGGGGTAGAACTGGGTGCACTGAGTGTGGATCATTTGGAAACTATGGATGCGGATACGATCCGTTTACTGGCTGGTTCGTCTACCATCGGTACTTTATTGCCCACAGCTGCTTACTTCCTCCGCATGCCTTTTCAGCCGGCCCGTCAACTGATCGATGCCGGCTGTGCAATAGCAATCGCCACAGATTATAATCCGGGTTCTTCACCTTCCGGCAATATGAACCTGGTGGCTTCCATGAGTTGTATTCAGCTAAAGATGCTACCGGAAGAAGTAATTAATGCCGCCACCATCAACGGGGCATTTGCCATGGAGGTACAGGATAAAACAGGAAGTATCCGAATCGGTAAAAAAGCCAATCTGATTTTTACAAAACCGGCACCAAACCTGGCTTATCTTTTTTATGCTTTTGGTGCCAATCATATAGATAAAGTCATGCTGAATGGGAAAATCATATGAATAAAATTTACCTGACCGGATTTTGCATTTTTTTTGCCTGTATAATACAGGCGCAATCACCAGCGGTTGATTGTACGTCCTTTCATACCGGTGACTATCTGTACACCGACTCAACCGGCGATACATGGGAACTGAAGCGGAAAAAAAATCTGCAGAGCGATCGGAATAAACGGACCGGACATATCGTAAAATATAAGATTGTCTGGCTCAGTGATTGTGAATACAGGCTGACACAGACCTGGACCAATGACCGTAACCGCCGGAAATTCAACCGGAATCAATTCAGTTACCGGATCATCAGCACTACCCCCAACAGTTTTTCGTATAGTTGTGCTTGTAAGGATATTCCGATTGCCGCAGGCACCGTTGTAAGAGCCATGAATTAATCCACAGTTTACATCCAACCACGCCACATGTTGTATATTCGGGTACATGTTTCGACTACGAAAAAAGAAACCCGGTTTTTTTGAAACGGTTCTGCT
>CAZLRY010000446.1:0-2896 GCA_964561675.1 uncultured Chitinophaga sp. | reverse complement strand
GGCGGCCATAACGGGCGGGAGGAAACGACCACCCTGGTGCTGATACCGGCCGTAGTGGATGCGGTAAAGATTCCGGTGATCGCGGCAGGGGGCATTGCAACCGGTCGCCAGATGCTGGCCTGCATGGTACTGGGAGCCGAAGGAGTGCAGATGGGCAGTCGGTTTGTGGCCAGTGAGGAGGCTTCGTCACATATTCAGTTTAAACAGCAGGTAATAGCCGCCCAGGAAGGGGATACGGAATTGATGATGAAGCAATTAACCCCGGTTCGTTTATTACGGAATGAATTTTCAAAACAAGTGAAGGAAGCCGAATTGAAAGGAGCGGGACCGGATGAACTTCGACAGTTGCTGGGCAGGGCCCGTGCAAAAAAAGGAATGTTTGAGGGCGAACTGACTGAGGGTGAACTGGAAATAGGGCAGGTAAGTGCCTTGCTGAATGATATTTTACCGGCCGGAAAAATAGTGGAACAGGTCTGGGAAGAATTTATGAACGGTTTGAAGAATCCACTCAAAATAAACTAAATTTATTGACCATTATCAAACAGATCCTCTGCCGAAGGGTTATTCCATTAACCAAAAAACCTGATGCAATGAAACAAAAAACACTCCTGCTGGTCCTCTTTTTATTAGGTTCCTTTTTGGGCAGGGCCAATAATGGCCCGGGTAATGGATCAAAAGATGAAATGAACGGTGTAGTGGTTCATGCAGAAAGCAAAAAGCCGTTGAAAGATGTGAGTATTACAGCCTATGTGGGCAATTCCAAAAAAGAAAAGATCGTGATCAGTAATGAGCTGGGTGGTTTTTCATTTGATGAACTGAAACCAGGAGTCTATAAGTTCGTATTTGAAAAAACCGGTTTCAAAAAAGTCACCCGGGATAAAGTAGTGATCAAAACAGATGAGACCTTTCAACTGCAGATCGAAATGATTGAAATGGGCGATTATGAAATAATGCCTTCTCCGTTTAATATCAGCGGGTTTTAATTTACAACCTGGCGGTTTTGCCTTCCCGCTTCTTTTTAAAACATCGGCTTAACTTGCATACATGTTAATGCCCGGCAACCGGAAATTTCCGCTTATCCTTTTTGGATTACTAACAGTAATCAATGCCGCTATTTTTCTGCGCCGCCAAAATTTTGATTACAAACCGTATGCGGAGGAAGCTGTTTTATACAAACCGGCTTCCGGGGAATGGAATCCCTTTTTTACTGATTTTCCAGCAGAGGGCCGGGCACAGGCCAACCAATTTCTTGACTCATTATTAAAAGGCACCGATACCGCCGCACAGGTTCAGGTCAAACGGGTCGGTACGTTCCTGTATAATCAGTTTAGAAAACAACTGGGAAAACCCGCCCTCTATGATTCGTTGCAGGATCCCTGGGACATGTACCGTTTTTTTGCTGCCGATAGTTCCCGTAAACTCTGGTGCGGTCACCTGGCTATGATGTTTAATTATTTTTGCCTGGCCCGGGGTATTGAGACGCGCATGATAGAAATCATGAAACCCGGCGATCATCACGTGGTGAATGAATGTTATCTCCCTGCTATTCAGCAATGGGTATTGGTTGATATTACGTATAATCAGTTGCTCGTTTCGGATGACAATGGAAAGCCTTTCGGCCTCTCCGTTTTCAGGCGGATGCAGGGGCGCCCGGTTACCCTGCAGGTGCAGGCGGCTAATGACAGCATCCGCTACATGCACCCGGATACAGGATATGTCCGGAATTATTACCATACAGGTGATCCGGCCTTTTATTATTACACCGTCAATCCAAAAGTGGTTTACCGGGCGCCAGAAAAGATCAGGCGTTATTTTCTGCCGGAATCCTGGTACCGTATACTGGCAGCAGCGCCAACCTCCAATTTTCTTTTTTACCTCAAACAAGGGCTGGTCCTGGCCTGGTTGATAAGCCTGATTTATACATTGTACAGGTGGAGGAGTCTTAAAGGAGAATAGTTCAAAAAATTACTGATATAAAAAGAGCATGGCTGACAAAGGTTACCGGATTCGGTTCTCCTTATCAGCCATGCCCTTCTGTTTACTGTTTATAGTTCGATAACGGAGTCCTCATCTTCTTTTACGCTGATGGTAAATTTCGGATGTTTATCCAGGAACGCGCGGTACCTGTTATACGTGCCGTCACTGGCTTTTTTGCCATTGATCTGTAATTCACCGTTCTTATGCTGAAGGGTATAACCTTCTTTTTTACTGATCAGTCCATCACTGTCCAGTCCATCCACAAATGTTTTATATTCTTTGACCTCAGCTTTGGCTTTTTCCATTTCCTCTTTGGCCTTTTTCATTTCCACTTCTAATTTCGGACCGAGTTCCTTCATTTCTTCGGCCAGTTTCTTCATGTCCACTTCCAGTTTCTTCATATCTACTTCCTTCACTTTATCCATTTCCTTTTTCACCATGTCCCAATCCACTTTTGCCAGTTCCGCCTGTACTTCCTGCTGGATTTTAGCCAGGTCTACTTCCTTCATGGCTTTGGCAATTTCGGCCTGGATTGCTTTCATATCCACTTCCTTCATCGCCTTGTCTATTTCCATCCGGATTTTGGCTCCGTCAAATTCCTTCATGGCTTTGGCGATTTCGGCCTGTACTTTCTCCAGGTCGAGCTGAAAGTCAGCCCGGTCCAGTTCATTCAGGACCTCATCGAGGTCTTTTACTTTTTTTTCTTTTTTAGGAATCGTGTCCTGTTGGTCGGGCGGGGTAATGCCCCTTTTTTGCTGGTAATCCCAGGAAATAAGTCCGATACTGACCACCAGGATCAGTAAAATCATAATGTACTTGCCGGGAGTGAGGGTTGTTGGTTTCATGCGCAAAAATTTAATGATGAATTTGTTTTCCACGAAATACTTCGTATCAAATATACGATTGATTTCGTATTAAG
>CAZLRY010000445.1:0-2902 GCA_964561675.1 uncultured Chitinophaga sp. | reverse complement strand
TTTTCATTGATCAGTAAATCGGTTACCGGAAAATAATTTATTAATGAAGAGAATACTATTACTCATTTGTTTTGTTGCAAGTACAGAATCCGTCCTTGCCCAGGGCATGGATACGTTGCTGCCAAAAATCACGGCCGAAAAAGACATCAGCAAAAGGGTAGAAATGATCTTCAGTTTCTTTTCAAAAATGGGAGAAACCGATCCGCTTAAATCCCTGGATAATATCCAGCTACTGTTAACCTATGCCCGGGAGAAGAAGGATAAAGTGAGTGAAGCATACGCGGTAACCTCTATTGGCTACAATTACCGGGGACTGGGCAATTTGAAAAAAAGCCTCGAGTATGCCCTTCGGGGAGATTCAATGGCCCGGGATATTGGAAACGAAACGCTCATGTCCATTACCAGTAATGTACTGGGAAATATCTATAAGGACCTGGATAACTTCCCCAAGGCATTACACCAGTATTACCTGACAGGCGAATTGGGGCAAAAGATAAAATTCACCAAAGCCCAATCCCTGTCCTTTCAGAACCTGGGCGAAGTATATCTAGCGATGGGTAAAACAGATTCTGCCCTGATGTATGAGCAGAAGGATTATGAACTCTGCATCCGGACCGGCTTTTATGATTATTTCGGTTATACCCTGTTGACCCTGGGCAGCATCCATAGTAAAATGGGCAACCAGACCCTTGCAGTCGGTTATTTTGACATGGCCATTCAGCAGGGAATTAAAACCGGTTCACCTAAGCAATTAAGTTGGGCTTATTACGGCAAAGCACAGTTCCTGAACACGCATGGCCTGGCAGACTCAACCATTATCTATGCAAAAAGAGCAGTGGAGACTGTTCAGCATACCCCTTTTTCCAATTACAGTATCCGGCCGGCAAAACTCCTGCTGGAATTATATAAAAAAACAAACAGCGACAGTGCCTTAAAATATTCAGAGATATACAGAATCACAAACGACAGCATGTTCAATGCCAAAACGGTTCAGCAAACTCAAATGCTGACCTTTGAAAATGAACTGAAACAACAGGAATTGGCAGCTGAAAAAGAAAAAGCCGCTGAACAGCGGAAACAAAATATCCAATACGCGTTGATTGCCCTGGGCATTATCACTTTCATCATATTCTTCATCCTCCTCAGCCGTCGTCATATCACTAATACCAAACTGATTCAGTTCCTGGGCGTGGTGGCGCTATTACTGGTTTTTGAGTTTCTGAATCTGTTACTCCATCCCTTCCTGGAACGCATCACCCATCATTCACCGGTGTTGATGCTCCTCTCGTTGGTTTGCATTGCGGCGCTACTGGTTCCCCTGCATCATAAACTGGAGCACTGGGCGGTACATAAACTGGTGGAGAAGAATAAACAGATACGGCTGGCGGAGGCGAAGAAGACTATCCGGGAGCTGGAAAAGGATGAAAATCAATAATTTTTAATATTTGGCGTTTGTATTCACCAATTATTACTATATTTGGTGAATACAATAACCAATAACATGATTTCTCGCTATTTAACCCCAAAACTGGAGTCCAGGCTGTGCAGCGGAAAAGCAATCATTATTGTGGGTCCCCGCCAGGTTGGAAAAACCACGCTGATCAAAAATCTGCTAGAAAATAAGGCCCATTTATTCCTGGATGGTGATGATCCTACTGTAAGAATCCTATTGACAAACCCAAATACCGAACAGCTTAAAAACATCATCGGCAAACATAAACTGGTGTTTATTGATGAAGCACAACGGATTGAAAATATAGGCATTACCCTGAAAATAATGACCGACCAGTTTAATGAAGTGCAACTGATTGTCAGTGGATCGTCGGCATTTGAACTGAATAACCAGTTAAACGAACCATTAACCGGTCGCAAATGGGAATACCAGCTATTCCCCATCTCTTGGAAAGAATTGGAAGGTTCCATTGGTTTTGTAAAATCAATACAGCAATTAGAACTCCGGATGATCTATGGCATGTACCCGGATGTGATTAACCGCGCCGGTGATGAAAAAGAAGTATTGAAACAATTAGCCGATAGTTATCTATACAAAGACGTTTTAGCTTTCGGCGGAATAAGAAAACCGGAAATCCTGGAAAAGCTGTTACAGGCACTTGCCTTACAGATCGGCAATGAAGTCAGCTACAATGAACTTGCCCAACTACTGGGCATTGATAAAAACACGGTTAGCACGTATATTGATATACTGGAAAAGGCTTTCGTCATTTTCAAACTAAAAAGTTTCAGCAGGAACCTGAGAAATGAAATAAAGACTAATCAGAAAATATATTTCTATGATACCGGTATCCGGAATATGGTTATCGGAAATTTTAATGCCCTGGAACTACGACAAGACAAAGGAGCCCTCTGGGAAAATTTCCTGATCAGTGAAAGAATGAAGAAGATTCACTATGAAGGCAGTCTGGCAAAACCTTATTTCTGGCGGACAGTACAACAACAGGAAATTGATTATGTAGAAGAAACAGCAGGCAGGATAACCGGCTATGAAATAAAATGGAAAGCCACTGCCAAGGTAAAAATTCCCCGATTATTTACAGAGACCTATAAAGCGGAAACCGTTGTATTGACCCGTGAAAACTTCAACCGCTTTCTTTGAAACAAATTCAGCTGAATGACCCTGCCGGTTGCCGGATTATTTATTATTTTCAGGTATGCGAAAAATCATCCTGATCCTTTTATTGCCTATTCAGTTACTGGCCCAGCCTTTTACCAAATCTGAAATTGCCCGCTGGGAAAAACAGGCCAAAAACGTGACCATCATCCGCGATCATTACGGGGTGCCACATATCTATGGCAAGTCCGATGCGGATGCAGTATTCGGACTGCTCTACGCTCAGTGCGAGGATGATTTTCAAAGAGTGGAAATGAACTACCTGGAAAAACT
>CAZLRY010000444.1:0-2909 GCA_964561675.1 uncultured Chitinophaga sp. | reverse complement strand
GGTGTAGTTTAATAAGAATAATACTTTGCAAAAGGAGGCGGTTTTCAATGCCTTTAAGTACCAGCAGTTGATCCCCCGGGCCCAAAGCCTAAGAAATTTCATAAGCCAATGTTTCCATATATAGAAACAAATCCTATCTTTGCTTTATGGCGGTACATGGGCAACGATACTTCAGGACATTGTTCTTTGAAGAGGTGAGAATATTCATGAAAGCCATTGACTCAAAAGCAGCGGACAAGATTCTTTGGAATATTGATCTTGCTGAACAGACGAACGATCCCAGGCTTTTTAAAAAACTAACAGACGATATTTGGGAATTCAGAACAAAATACCAGAACCTGCAATATCGACTACTTGCCTTTTGGGACAAGAGCGGAGCAGAAGATACATTAGTACTGGCCACTCACGGCATTATAAAAAAAACGGATAAAATGCCTTCAAAGGAAATTGAAAAAGCGAAAGCGATCAGGAAACATTATTTTATTAAGAAAAAGAATGATTATGACAGCAAAAAATAAAGCTAAACTATACACACTTGCTGAAATGAAAGATGAATTTGTCGGCAAACCTGGAACCCCAAAAAGAGACAGGTTTGAATACGAACTCAGCATGGAAGTATTGGGGTACATGATCAGAAAGGTCAGGCAGGAGCGAAAATTGACACAGGAACAACTGGGCGAATTGATCGGCGTTCAGAAAGCGCAGATTTCAAAATTGGAAAGCAGTACAAACAGTGCAACAATCGGCACTATTTTAAAAGTCTTTAAAGCCTTAAAAGCTGAAATTCATTTCAATGTTAAAATGGATGATAAAAAGTTGCAGCTCTCCTAAAAAATGCGAATCTCCTCCGTATATCTGATTAGAAAAATTTCCTGAGTTAAATCTAAATCATCAAAATCGAAAGCCCTGATGAAAACGATCCGGATCAAAACAAAAGAAGCTTACGACGCCGTCATGCAGGAGATTGACCAACTGATGAAAAGAGGCGAGGCCAATCTTAGTCCGGCAGAAGGGAAGCGTTTTCGGATCATGGCAGAAGCGGCTGAGTTGTATGAAGATGCGCATGACCCCCTTCCTCTCCCGGAAAGTCTCCCGGAAATGATCCGAATGCGGATGTTTCAAATGCAGCTTAACCAGGCCTTCACGGCTAAGTTGTTAGGGGTGAGTGACGCTAAATTTTCACTTATTCTCAGTGGCAGACAGCGCCCCGATATTATTTTTATTAAAGCACTCCACGAAAAATTAAAAGTGGATGCAAACCTGATACTTCAAGCTTTATAATGGAAAGCGCCTTCGGGCGCTTTTCTTTTATCCTTTAAAACTTGTATTTGAAGGAGGTGGGTCTTTTAACCTTTCATCTTCCCACCCCATCGGGGTGCATTGTTGGTAGCTTCAGTGCCGCCCCGGATGCTCCCTTCACCCCGTGGGGGTGTATGGTTGCTGTCAAAATTATCGTTGGTAAAACATCATCCCTCATCCCCCGCCCAATAACAACGGCGCGGCCCGGAGGCCACGCATAGCATGGCACGTGCATTTTCAACGGTCGCCAAAGGCGACAACATAGCATTTCAAAGCAAGGATGCTTTGAACGCGGACGGACATCTCGTTTTCTTGGTTATCTCTTTTACAACCTGTTCTATCTTTTTTTCTGCCTATAGCCCTTTTCACATTTGACCATTCTTCACCCCATCGGGGTGCATTGTTGGTAGCCTCATTGCCGCCCCGGATGCTCCCTTCACCCTGTTGGGGTGTATGGTTGGTGTCAAAATTATCCTTGGTGAAATAACACCCCGATACCCCACCCAATAACGAATGCGCGGCCCGGAGGCCACGCATAGCATGACCCGTACATTTTCCAGGTCGCCAAAGGCGACAACATAGCATTTCAAAGCAAGGATGCTTTGAATGCGGACGGTCATCTCGTTTTCTTGATTATCTCTTTTACAACCTGTTCTATCTTTTTTTCTGCCTATAGCCCTTTTCACATTTGACCATTCTTCACCCCATCGGGGTGCATTGTTGGTAGCTTCATTGCCGCCCCGGATGCTCCCTTCACCCCGTGGGGGTGTATTGTGATTTTCAGGACAAGCAGCTGTACAAGGCAATTGAAATGAATCAATGAACGCTTACAGTCAAATGTAGTTGATAAGCCTGCCTGCCGGCCGGCCTGCTTAGACAGGTTGGAAGGGGAGCCACCTAATCACTCCCATTAAAAAATTAATCACTAAATTAAAAGCAAAATCACACGATATCCATGCACACGGAGCATCATATAATCAGGCAATCGAAGTGGAAGTTGTGGGCCGGTCTGGGAATAGCCTTACTGCTGATTTTTGCCATTGTAGCTGGCCCATATAGTATTAGCAGCGACAGCATAGCAAAAAGACCTGGCATGAGCATTCTGATTGGAGTGATCTTTTTGGGGCTGCTCATTTACCTGGTAGCCGAATTAGTTAACCGGCCAGCGGAAATAACCCTCAGTAAGGAAGGAATAGAACTACGCGATAAAGGTTTTTTTGAATGGCCATCTATTGCCAGCTTTTCAATAAACACTTATCCATACAGTGATGATAAAATCACCAAACTGGTCCTGCATTTTAAAGAGGCGGCCGAAGTAAAATTCGAGATTACCAATCTGGAGAAAACGGAGGAAGAACTGGCCGATTTAATCCTCCAGTACAAGGGAGAGACAGCATTGGTATTTACGGGGCATAGGGAGAAACGCTGATAATTCTTCGACCCCGCTTCAATCCCGCTTCGACATTTCTTCGACCCCGCTTCGAGAATCCTTCAATCCGGCTTCGACGCGGCTTCGCCCCGCTTCGACTTTCCTTTTGGTTTGCTTCCCCCCTCGTTCGACCCGGCTTCGACGGACATCGAACATCCCCCGAACCAATCCAGACTTTGTA
>CAZLRY010000443.1:0-2929 GCA_964561675.1 uncultured Chitinophaga sp. | reverse complement strand
CTGACCCGGATGTGCTGATGAACTACAAAGCCCGTTTCTTTTATTTTTTCCAGTAGTTCTTTTTCTCTTTTATACGGTAATAAGAGAAAGATACTTCCCTCTTTCTTCAGCAGTTGTTTACAACAGGCTAACAGTTGATGAAACAGGAGTCCTTCGTTGTGATGGGCTTTATTTTTTTCCGTGTTATTTCCTTTGAGTTCCTTTTCATAAAAAGGCGGATTACTGAAAATGATATCATATTGATGAGCGGGATGATATTGCTTGATGTCTGCCTGGTGAAGGATAATCTGTTTCTCTTTTCCCGCTCCAAGAATATTCTTACGCGCTTCTTCCACTGCCGCCATTTCAATTTCCACTGCATCAATCAGATTCTCCGGGTTTTGCTGGGCTACCATCAGGCTGAGTAACCCAGTCCCGGTGCCGATGTCCAGCCAACGGCCCTTTTCCGGTTTTTTTTCATGAATGGCTTTGGCGGCCCAGGCACCAAACAGGCACCCATCGGTGGTCACCTTCATGGCGGATTGGTCCTGGTGAATGGTAAATTGTTTGAAACGGAAATAGGAGTTAGCCATACCTTAATCAGATGACCAGGCAGCCCTGGCAGAAGAGGAAATGGTGATCGGATCCGTTTGACCTTCCAGGAATTTGTAATAAGCGGTAATGGAGATCATACCGGCATTGTCGGTACAATACTGGAACGCGGGGATATAAGTGTTCCAGTTGTATTTTTTCCCCATTTCCTGGAAACTGTTCCGCAGTCCGCTGTTGGCAGAAACTCCTCCGGCCAGGCAGATCTCTTTTATACCGGTTTCAACCGCCGCTTTTTTCACTTTATTCAGGAGTATGGTCACAATACGGTGCTGGATAGACGCACAGATATCGGCAAGATTGTCCTGGATAAAAGCCTGTTTCTCTTCTTCGGTTGCGGTAAATTCTTCCTTGAATAAATTACTCTTACCGGCATTTTGTAAAAAATACAGGATCGAGGTTTTCAAACCACTGAAACTGAAGTTCAGTCCAGCGATCTGTGGTTCAGGAAAAGGGAAACGGTTAGGATTTCCTTCCTTCGCATATTTATCAATCAGGGGGCCACCCGGGTAAGGCAGTCCAAGCAGTTTGGCCGATTTATCAAACGCTTCGCCCGCGGCATCATCGATTGTTTCACCGATCACTTTCATTTTCACCGGACTCTCACATAATACGATCTGTGTATGTCCGCCACTCACCGTCAGACAAAGAAAGGGGAACGCCGGTTTGGGATCATCAATCAGGTTGGCCAGCACATGGGCCTGCATATGATGTACAGCGATCAGGGGTTTATCCAGTGCAAGTGAAAGTGATTTGGCAAATTGACCACCTACGAGCAGCGATCCGATCAGTCCGGGTGATTGTGTAAAGGCAATGGCGTCCACCTCGGCCAGGGTATGATTCGCTTCCTTCAACGCCTTATCCACTACCGGTACAATATGCTGCATATGGGCTCTTGAAGCCAGTTCCGGCACTACTCCGCCATATTGTTCATGGATCGCCTGTGTGGCAATAAAATTCGACAAAACCTTACCATCCGCACAGATAGCGGCTGAGGTTTCATCACAACTAGATTCTATTGCTAGGATTATCGGCATAAATACAAAATTAGCCAAAAAAATAATGTGCCAATTAGCCAATGTGCCAATATGCCAATTAGCTAATGTGCCAATATGCCAATTAGCTAATGTGCCAATATGCCAATGTACCAATTAGCGAAGGTCAAGTAAAAGAAATTTAAATTTTTGGTTTTTTACCAGAGTAAATGAGAAATTCGAAGATCAGATGCGGAAAATATTTTGAAACAAACTCATTGAGAATAAACAAATTAGTTAAGTTGATCCTCAAGTTAGACGACGGATAAACTGAGTATTGTTATTTTTTTGATATTTAGCAAATGAGTGAGTATACAAAAGACAATATCATTCTTTCTCTGACACTGAATTTTGCGATTGAGATCATTAGCTATTGTGAGCAATTAGAGCAAAATAGAAAATATGTAATTGCCAGGCAGTTACTTAAATCCGGGACATCAATAGGTGCGAATTCAAGGGAAGCGCAGAACGCTGAGAGCAGGGCCGACTTTATTCATAAGTTTAAACTTGCCGCCAAAGAAGCCGATGAGACTGAGTACTGGTTGCTTTTATGTAAAAATTCAAATGGGTACCCTGAGACCCGGTGCCTGATGGAAAAACTAAAAAACATCCAACGAATTATCAATAAGATAATCAGTTCTTCAAAACATTAACCAACAGCCCTGAAATTGGCACATTGGCATATTGGCTAATTGGCACACTGCCCTATAGTTCAATGAAAAGAAAAATTTAAAAGCTTTCCTTTATTTACTTCTTATAGCCTCCACCGGATCCATACTCGCCGCCTGCCGGGCAGGAATAAATCCGGCGATTACGCCCACCAACACACAGATGCCGATTGCGAGGACCAGGTTACTGGTAGAAATAAAGACGGGAAAATCAAGCGCCCCGGAGAGGACCTTGGTAAGGAGGAATACAAAGGTCAGACCGATAAGGCCACCAATGATACAAAGGAAGGCGGACTCCAGCAGAAACTCGGCCAGGATAATCCGTTTTTTGGCACCGATTGCTTTCTTTAAACCGATCTGACTGGTGCGTTCCCGAACGGTAACAAACATAATATTGGCAACCCCAAACATCCCAACAATCAGGCTGAGTGTGGCGATGGCCCATCCACCGATATTCAGGCTCACAAAAGCCTCACTGATGGCATCACTGAAATCATTAATATCGTTCAGGGTGAAGTTTTCTTCTTTGGTGGGAGTCAGTTTTCGGATAGCCCGCATACTGCCGGTCAGGTTATCTTTCAGTGCCTTACTGCTCAGGTAGTCCTGTCCCTGTACCAGGATCAGCGGATCGGCTCTTTT
>CAZLRY010000442.1:0-2936 GCA_964561675.1 uncultured Chitinophaga sp. | reverse complement strand
TCTTTCTTCGTACTTCCCTTTCCTACTCCCACCGATCCGTACGAAACGGCGATGCCGGGAACCCATCCTTGTTGTACAGATTCGCATCCACCGGGCTGTTGGCCCAGGCATACCGGACGGCTACGGGCTTGGGGACCTGTTTGCAGGTAACGATGATCTGGCGACCGACGATGACGGCTTCTGCCCAGTAGAACTTTTTATCCGCACCAGCAATGGCAAACTGTTTTAACGGACCGACCGTGGTCAATAATCCTTTGCCGGTATTTTTAAAATCGAGTATGATCTGGTTGCCTTTAATTTTAAAAGAACTGAATTGCGGGCCCGTACTGAGTAAGTTGGGCTTACCGTAAACCACGCGCATGGCTTCGGCGGCCAGCCGCTCCCCTACTTCCTGTTTTTGTACCGGGTGAATATTGAACGGATTACCGATATCGGTAGTAACGGCCATGCCGGTATTCGGCAACGATAAAGTGGCGGATTGGGCCTCCCGGAGATAACCCCAGTTGGCATCTGCCGGTTGTGACTGAATGGCCCCGAAAGAGGCTAACTGTACAAAGAGAAAAGGAAATTCACCCTGTCCCCAGCGCTGACGCCAGTCGCGGATCATGGCCGGGAAAAGCCTGTTGTATTCAATCGCATCCGCTTTATTATCGGCATTGCTTTCTCCCTGGTACCAGATTGCGCCCTGAATACTCAATGGCAACAACGGAGCAATCATCGCATTGTACAACACCGCCGGCTGCTGTTGAAGCGCACCAAAACCACCGGTCAGATCGGGTAAAACCGCAATGATATCATACCGGGCATTGCCTTTGAGTTCGATCGTGCGGGAGCCTGTTGTTACGGCAAATTTCACCGCGCCGTCACTCAATCCGCCCCCACCCTGATCATCTCGTACTTTGATCGCCAATAAATTCTTCCCTTCCTTTAATACTCCCGCCGGAATTTTATATTTACGCAACGCATCCCATTGGCTCATCGTGCCGACAAAAGTTCCATTAATATACGTGGAGTCAATATCATCAATAGCCGGCATATCCAGTGTTGCTTCTTTACCGGCATCCGCTGCATCCACATTGAAAGAAAGGCGATAGGCCACAATCCCATCCAGTGCCGGAAAGCCCTGTGCTTCCCAGGGTTTGGGCAGGTACATTTCCTTCCATTGACTATCGTCAAAACCTGGCTGTACCAGTTGTTTCATATAATCCGCTTTCGCCTCCATCGTACGTCGGAACGTTTCTCTTCCTTCCTCGAGTTTACGACTCATATCCTCCAGTTTTAACGGATGGATTTTATCAATAAAATTCTGTGTATACCTGGAGAAGTCATGTAACCCTTCAAAACTGGTCCATGATTGTGCAGGGGTTCCTCCCCAGGCAGTCACGATCAGTCCAATGGGCACGTTCAACTCTTTTTGAAGCTGTTTGGCGTACCAATAAGCCACGGCCGAACAGGCACCGACTGTTTCCGGAGTTACCGCGGTCCATTTGGTGGAAACCGGCAGGTCTTTCTGCGGACTGGTAGCGAGTGTCTTTTCAACTACCATAAAACGGATATTTTCATTCCTGGCCGTTTTCAGCTCCTGCGGATAGGTTTCCTTCAGCATATCCATCCGCCATTCCATATTACTTTGTCCGCTACAGATCCAGACTTCACCGATTGCTACATTTTTAAATTCGAACGTTGTTTCTCCAGCCCACACCGCCATTGTACCTGTCTTACCTGCGGGTGCCGCATCCAGGAATACAGACCAGTTACCGTTTGCATCCGCATAGGCGGGATAATTCTTTTCCAGGAAATCCACCTGAACCAACTGACCGGGATCCGCCCAGCCCCATACGCGATTTACTTTTTTCTGCTGCAGCACCATATTGTCGGCAAACAGGGCAGGCAGACGAAGTTGCGCATTAATAAAGCCAATATTGAAAAGGAATAATAACCCAATAATTTTTTTCATACCGCTGTTTTATAATTCGTACTGCTAAAGATATAAAGTGTCGGATGTATTTTACCTGATTTCCGGCCATTGTGATTAAATCGGTTAAAAAGTACTAACAACGGATAAAAAAGTACTGTCTGACAGCTGTTTTTTGTTACTTTGACCCTATGAATCCACAAGTGCCGTTAGCTGAAAGAATCCGTCCGCAGGCGCTGGACGAACTGATGGGACAAGCGCACCTGGTGGGACCTGGCAGTATACTCCGGACGGCGATCGAACATGGACGGATCCATTCGATGTTATTCTGGGGACCGCCGGGTACCGGCAAAACCACGATCGCCAATATTATTGCCCATACATTACAGGTTCCTTTTTTCCAGCTCAGTGCCATCAGTGCCGGGGTGAAAGATGTACGCGAGGTGATCGAACAAGCCAGACATCAAAATGGTTCCGTATTATTTATAGACGAGATCCATCGTTTCAATAAAGGACAACAGGATGCTTTACTGGGTGCGGTTGAAAAAGGGATCATCACCCTGATCGGTGCCACCACCGAGAATCCTTCTTTTGAAGTCAACAGCGCCTTGCTCTCCCGGTGCCAGGTGTATGTGTTGAAACCGCTGGATGAACAGGACCTGGTACGACTCATGCAAACCGCTATTGCAAAAGATGAATACCTGTCCAAAAAACAAATTGAATTAAAAGAAACCGCCGCCCTGATCAATATTTCCGGCGGGGATGGCCGTAAACTGCTCAACCTGCTGGAAATTGTTTGTGAAGGTGCCGGTGATAAAGTAACCATCACTGACACGTATGTAATGGAAATGGCGCAGAAGCGGATTGCATTATATGATAAAAGCGGGGAACAGCATTATGATATTATTTCCGCTTTTATAAAATCCATCCGCGGCAGCGATCCGAATGCCGCCGTCTATTGGCTGGCCCGGATGATTGAAGGCGGAGAGGATGTGAAATTTATAGCGCGGCGCCTGGTGAT
>CAZLRY010000441.1:0-2938 GCA_964561675.1 uncultured Chitinophaga sp. | reverse complement strand
AAAAGGATGCCGGGATACGGTTACTAAATCTGTCGGAATTTCTGATAAGCCACCTGTATCCCTGGCCTTCCGGGATACCCTGATCTGCAGAAATGATCCGCTCGTTTTACAAGCTACCGGACAAGGAGTGTTCACCTGGACTCCCAATCTGGCTATTATAAATCCCAATACGGCTAGTCCAACCGTAACGCCGCTTACCACAACCCGTTATTATGTTACCATGGAAGAAGGCGGATGTACCAACCGTGATTCCGTACTGGTCAGGGTAGTAAATTTTGTGAGTTTACAAATGATGAATGATACAACGATCTGCAGTGGAGACACCACCCGGTTAAGCATCATTTCCGACGGACTGCTTTACCAATGGACCCCTGCCGGTCAGCTGATCGATCCGCAGGTACAGCAACCCTTCGCCATTACTCCCTCAACAACCACCTACCAGGTCACTGCCCGGATCGGAAGCTGTTCTGCAACCGGACAAATAGTGGTCCGCCCTGTTCCTTATCCGGTGGTTAATGCGGGTCCCGATATCAATATCTGTTATAATGCCAGCACCCGGCTGAACGGGACAACCAATGCCAGTAACTGGTCATGGTCGCCTCCTGCCCGCTTATCCAGTCCCGCCTTGCTGAATCCTCTGGCCTCGCCGCCACAAACAACAGACTACATACTAACAGTTACGGACAACCGAGGATGCCCCAAACCGGTGCAGGATACCGTTCGTGTAAGTGTAGAGCCACCAATCCGGCTGCAGGTTACAGCCGATACAGCAGTGGTAGTGGGACAATCCCTCCAACTGAATGTATCCGGAGCCGAAAGCTATCTGTGGTCGCCGGCTGACAATTTATCATCGCCGGTAATTGCCGACCCCGTAGCCGGTTTTACAACTGAAACACCCGGGTTCCGTTATAAAGTTGTGGGCACCAGCACAACAGGCTGTAATGACTCCGCCTATGTTACTATAAAAGTTTTTAAAACAGGTCCTGCTGTATTTGTCCCAACCGGATTTACACCAAACAATGATGGGCGTAATGACCTGCTCTACCCGATTGCCGTGGGGATGAGAAGTATTGACTATTTTAATGTGTATAACCGTTGGGGGCAACTGGTATTCAGTACCCGGCGTAACGGGCATGGCTGGGATGGCCGGATCAACGGGCAATTGCAGACTTCCTCTACGTATGTCTGGATGGTAAAAGCTGTGGATTATAATGGAAATCCTTATTTCCAGAAAGGAATATCGACCCTGATCCGCTGAGAATCAATGATCATTTTCCCTGAATCGCTTCCGGATCATCTCCTGTTCTGTATCAGAAATGGAAGATGATTTTTTCAGCACACTGATAAAATAGCTGACTTCCTTTTCCACGGCCGGGCAGCCACAGTTCTCTCCCTCACCCGGTCCCTGACCAGCTGTTCTGATTTTTGAATCCGCAATCAGGTTTCCCTGCGGATCAAATACCAGCCAGAAGGGAATACCCTGACCCTTACCGTTATATTTTTCCATTAACGCTTCTGCCCCCGGATTTTCCAGGTGCTTTTTTCCAGCAGATTCAAGTACAACAAGATGCGTGATCACATAGTTTTTGTCAAAGAATGGTTTGACGGCAGGATCATTCAGACTGGTATCCATCCGGTGGCACCAGACACACCAGGAAGCATGAAACATTAATAATACATGTTTCTTTTCCTGACCCGCCGTTTTCAATGCGGCAGCAAGTACTTCCCCTGCAGGTAGCGGGGCCGTCGCCGTTTGTCCGGCGGCATTAAAAAAAAACAGGGCACAAAGGCCGGTTACAAGTAGTAAACGCCGCATTGGATTCCGTATTTAAATGAGGTTAATTATAATCTGACCGCAGTACCGGTCGCAATCACCATCAGCATACTACCGCCGCTGCCGATCGTTTCAAAATCAAGATCAACGCCCAGCACCCCATTGGCTCCTAATGCCTGGGCTTTCTCCGCTAATTCACGAAGCGCATCTTCTTTGGCCTGTTCGAGAACCCGCTCATAGGTTTTGCTGCGGCCGCCAAACACATCCCGCAGTCCGGCAAAAATATCCTTGAAGATATTGGCGCCGATAATACTTTGCGCATTGATAACACCCAGGTATTCCTGTACGGGTCTTCCTTCAACTACATTAGTGGTGGTGATCAGCATAACTATTGTTTTTTTAGTTGTTCAAATATAGCTTTTAATTCAGCATGGGATTCAACCGGAGCCTGCTTTGACATTTCCTTAATATAGCCGATCCGTTTATCAATATCCGGATGACTGGCCAGGAATTCAGGAAGGGTTGATTCAGGGGCTGCCGTTTTCAGATGCCGGAACAGGTCGGTAAACCCTTGGGGATCAATTTTACGATTTGTGAGAATGGCTAACCCATCCAGATCGGCTTCCTTCTCCAGACTCCTGGAATACGTTAATGATTTCAGATCATCTGCATGGTTGACAAGAACAGAAGTAACAGATCCCATTTTTCCGAAAAGAAGGCTGATGAATACTTTTGAACCCAGCCGGCGGAAAATGGATTTGGTTGCATGACGGTTATTGACATGGGTAAACTCATGACTCAGTAAAGCCGCCAGTTCCGGGTAGGACTGCATTTTATCCAATAATGCAGTATACACCACGATCCGGCCACCGGGCAAGGCAAAGGCATTCACCACATTTTCATTGACCACCGTTATCCGGATTCTGTACTCCGTTTCCACGTCCAGCGCGCCAAAAAATTCATTAATCAGCCTTGTTGCACCTGTATCTTCTGTTATACCCGGCTGCATTGCTTCCCATACAGCATCTCCTAACTGACGTTCTGTTTCCGGTTCCACCGTATCGGCTATTTTCTCGGATAAAATCGGTACAAAAAGGAAATAGAGCAAGGCCAGGACCAGCATTAATCCGCCAAAAAACAAGGCTAACCGGCCCTTGTAACCGG
>CAZLRY010000440.1:0-2957 GCA_964561675.1 uncultured Chitinophaga sp. | reverse complement strand
CAGGCTCCCATATTCCGGAAGGAGAGTTACCCTGATCCGTTCCCTGTTTTCAGCCTTGAAAAGGTACCCGTGTGAGCTGTCTGCCAGCAGGAGCTGATCCGGTAACTGAGCCGCCGGAACCGGATTTAGTAATACGGACTGGTTCCAGGCCATTTCGCGGCTTACCTTTTTTTCTTTCCGTTGAATAAAATGGAACTTATCACCCGTCCAGATCAGCAGTTCTGAAGCGGTCATGGCCACCGGATTGAATTGCTGTTCAGTGGCTGCCGGGATCAGTGACCCATAATGACTGAAGGTATGCGTACCCGGATGGTAGACGGAGAATCCGCCGTCATAGAAGATCCATATCTCTTTTTCCGGTGTACGGAGTATACTGTTAAACTGAATGCCTGGCACCTGGTGTATTCCTTTTCCAAACGGCACCTGGTGAAATACGCTTCCATCGAACCATTGCAGATAATTATCACTGATCATCCACAAAAAACCATTTTCATCCTCGGTGATACACTTGATGACCTGGTTGGGTAATCCTGATTCATTATTATAGATCGTTTGCTTACATCGCTGCAGGGATTGTGCATCGGCAGCATACAGGGCCAGCAGGCCTGCCAGGAGGAGTATGAGTTTTCGCAACAGCTGCACCGGACAAAAATAGGGGTTGAACGCTGTTCTACAGGACTTTGCAGCAAAATACTCTGAGTGGAGTATTGATGGCATGGGACAGTAAATTGACATTTGTTACTGATCCACAAACCCGGAATGAATTTCAGCAAAACCCTTTAATCCTTTTTGTAATGCGTATACTTCTTGTCCTTTCTGTCTGTCTGCTGTTGTCTGCCGGTCATATATTCGGGCAGGAAAATGGTAAACCGGCTAATCAGCCCTTTTCCCGTCCCCTGGGCAGCCTGATCATCTACTATGGTAAAATACTTCCTCCCAGCGAGTGGGCCTGTTTTGAAGTTTGGGATGAACAAATGATGGACCCGGGCAAAATGGCGGAACTGATCACAGCCAATGACATCAATCATCCCTTTATGATATCGTATGAGTGGAAGGCCGGTATGCGTTGGGAGGATGCGGCAAAGATTGCAAAAGCCTTTGCTCAACGTTATGCCATCCAGGGACGGTATACCAAAGTAAACGGACAAGGGAAAAATATAACCCCGCCGCCAACCACTTTGATAGGTTATAATAAGAATGCCGGTGAAGAAACGGAGGATTATGTCAACAAGCTTGAAACCTATGCCTGGATGAATGTAAATAAGATAGTGAAGAAGAAAGCAGAAGAGCTGGAAGCCAGTGGCTGGAAAAGGAAGTACGCTGCTTTTAATCTGATCGGTGGCCCGAATACCTTATGGATCGGGAAGGCCATGCCCATAGAACCCGGAATGAGCTATACGATTATTTCAGCCGCCACCAAATCGAATACTATCCTGAAAGTACTTGACTTTGACAAAGCGGATACGGACGGGATGCCGTATCAGACCTATTTTATTGAAAAGAAAACGGATGAAATGGGACTGATCGAACAATATTCCGAGCCGGTGGCAAAAAAGAAAGTAATCATGGCCCTTGTTTCAGAGGACCTGATGAATACCAGTCCGGGTGGTATCCTGGTGTACGCAAAACCCTATAGTCTGAAGGAAGAATTTGAAACCATACTGGCTGCCGCAAAAGACGGCTTTACTGCTTTTATTCAGGGAGAAATGAAGACCGATGACAAGGGTGGCTTTTATGAAGATCCCCGCCGCATGTTTTCGCTGAACGACCGGATGATCTACCAGGATGAGAAAGATAGGACGGTTTGGGTCTACTCAGCACTAACGAGGAAGAGCACTCCTGAAACGGAAACATTACGGATGCAGCTGGAACAACTCCTGTCGGAATATCATGGGAAGGGCGTGTATAAGCTGACGGGTGGATTTACGGCAGGCAACAAAGCAGAAAAGAAGGAGTTGATCAACAAAGAAGGGAAACTGCTCTTCAGTCTTGAACTCAACGCGGACAACACGATGCACCTGCGCTTTTTTGGAAACAAGGAAGTAAAGGGTGGTTTAGCTGCTACGGACCCTGGACAAAAATCCGTTACAGGAGAACAACCCGGGAAGAAAGAGGCCGGAGCGCCCGGTGGAGCGGAAGATAATTTCCTGGATAAGAGTAAAAAATACCTGTTTACCGACTGGATATCTGCCACCACAAAGTATAAGTGGGACTGGCTCGAAACCCCGTACACCGATGAGAAAATTCACCGGTTTTTTGCAGATAGCGTACTGGCGTATGAACAAAAATCGGATGGCTATTCCTGGGCAATCGGCAATATGTATTCCAACAGGCCGGCCAGTTACACTTATACGGGCCGGTTTAACCAGCATACCACTGGCAGTCCCAATACAGGAGCCGGGTTAATGCTGATGGTGAATAAAACAAAGAAAGACGGGCCGGTACATGTACTCTTTATTGTAAATCCGGTCAATCAAACCTGGTGGTTCGGTTCCTATAACCCGAATAACAATGAATGGAAAACGTATAATAAGTATACGGGTACGGCCTATAATATCAACAGTAACTATATTCAGAAAATGCCCGCCAGCGGCAGTGCAACCAATCAGTTGTCCGTGCAGAAGCAAGGTGATAAGATTTTCCTGTATATCAACGGTCAGTTGGTGGAAACCGTGGAGATCACGAAGAAAAACAGTGAGCTCAATGTGTTTTCCGGACTGGGGATCGCCACCAATGAGAAAGGATCCGGGTCCATTAGCCGGATATCTTTTTCCGCTGAGTAACCTTTTTTATCAATCTTCAATCTTAAGTGTAAAGTATGAGTGCTAAAAAATATTTTCTGATCCCGGTTCTCCTTTTTTCAATAGCCTCCCGGGCACAAAATGATCCTAAATCCCTTCTCGTACTGAAGCCTTCACTGAATGTGGGCAATATTGCCATAAAGAGAGATGGTGGTG